>NZ_CEXLVS010000016.1:14934-28823 GCF_982684285.1 Salinicola sp.
CGACCCGAAGGAAGCGATTCGAGAATCCCCTCCCGACAGCCGCTGGGTCGACTGTCAGGCGGCGGGTTCCGAGGGAGACACTCCTCGTGAAGAGAGCCCCGCGGTCACGCTCGTGGATCGCGCCAACGCGCTCCAGCAGGCCGGCCAGCGGGCAGAGGCCATCGAACGGTATCGGAAGGCGCTGGAACTGGACCCCTACTATCTGCCGGCCAGAGTCAACCTGGTGACGCTCTATAGCCGTGCGGGAGATACCGATGGGGCCCGACGACTTCTGGAGTCCGGCCTGGAGCTACCCGATGCGCGGCCCACCGATCGCGGCCATCTGGCGTATCTACTGGCGCTGTCGCTGGCGGAACAGGGCGAGTTCGAAACCGCGCTCGACTGGCTGGATCGAGATGCCGAGTGGCGCCCGGCGCATGTGCGTACTTATTACAATCAGGCGCTGCTGCTCGATCGTCTGGGGCGAAAGGAAGAGGCGCTGGATGCCTTGCACAAAGGGCTCTATCTGGCGCCCGAGTCGCCGGATCTGCTGTATGCCGCGGTTTACCTGAATGCCACTCAGGGCAACGTTTCCCGGGCGCTCGCGGTGATGGAAACACTGCGCCGTATCGCGCCCGACGACCCGCAGCTCGGCAGGCTCGAACAGCAGCTTAAAGGACGTGCGCCACAATAAGTCAGGTTCGATCGATAGTCCGGTTTTCAGCATAAGGAGTCGGTTTGATGGCAAAGCAACGTAGCAAGCCCACCGCTGCTTCCATGGTCGCGCTCGAAGGTGGCACCTTTCGCATGGGATCGGAAGCGTTCTACCCCGAAGAGGGGCCGTGTCGCAGCGTGACCGTGGGTGCCTTCGAGATCGATGCGCTTCCGGTGACGTACGGCGAATATCGGCGCTTCGTCGACGCCACCGGTTATATCTCCGATGCCGAGAAGGCCGCCGATCCGAAGCGATTCCCTGGGGCCGATCCCACTCTCCTAATGCCAGGGGCTGCGGTATTCACACCGACCGCCGGTCCGGTGCCGCTCAACAACCACTTCCAGTGGTGGCAGTTCACGCCGGGCGCGAGCTGGCGGTATCCGCTGGGCAAGGGAAAGTCGCTCAAGGGGATCGCCAAACATCCCGTGACGCAGGTCAGCTTCAACGATGCCATGGCCTACGCCGAGTGGGTGGGCAAGGATCTCCCGACGGAAGCGGAGTGGGAGTTCGCCGCACGCGGTGGCCTCGAGGGCAGGGAGTTCGCCTGGGGCGACGAACTGCATCCCGAGGGCGAGCGTCTCGCCAAGACCTGGCAAGGCGAATTTCCGTGGCGCAACGAGGCACCGCCGGGATTGGAGCGCACGGCACCGGTGGGCAGCTATCCGCCCAACGGCTTCGGGCTCTACGACATGATCGGCAATGTCTGGGAGTGGACCCAAGACCCCTATCATCGGCTCGAGACACCGACCAGACCCTGCTGCAGCAGTAGTCAGCAGGCTGACGATCCGGCCGCCAATCTCAAGGTTCTGAAAGGCGGATCGCATCTCTGCGCGCCCGAGTACTGCCAGCGTTATCGACCGGCTTCCCGGCACCCGCAGCCGGTCGATGAAGCGACATCCCACATCGGGTTTCGCTGCGTGAGGCGATAGACGGCGCTATTGTGTGAGTCGTCCATGCCCATTCCTCCACGATCGCGGCGGATTGCTCCTGAATGCCATCCGTCGCTTTGCGACCATCGCCAACCTCCTCTAAGTTGACTGTGATGCCGCCGCCTGACACGACGGCGTCCAACCGACTCCCCGGCCAGCGAACTCTCGCTGCCTGCCTCTGCCTCGCGGGCTTGCCAAACGCGCGCGGGCGACATGAGGCGCGCCCGACACGAACGATCTCGATAGCGATAACGACTCGATAGCAATAACGAACAGGATCGGGCGGAAACTGATGAGGATGACTCCATGGACGATAATCAACGATCGAGCACGGGCGTGGGTATCTACGAGCCCGGAAACGACTCGACTCAGCCCCGCTCTCCGGGCCGCCGGCGGTTTCTGCAGACGGCGGGGGTTTCCGGCTTGGTCGTAGCGGCGGCCCCGGCGCTCTCCCAGGTGAGCTACGCCGGCTCGCCGGACCAGCCGGCAACGCAGACCGATGCGCCGCCCGCGAAGGGTAAACAGCGCATTACGCTGACCGTCAACGGCCAGCGTCAGCAGTTGGACGTGACCCCCAACGTGATTCTGCTCGACGCGCTGCGCCACGGTCTCGGTCTCACCGGTACCAAGAAGGGCTGCGATCACGGCCAGTGTGGCGCCTGCACGATCCTGGTCAACGGCACTTCGATCAATTCGTGTCTGAGCCTGGCGGTCACTCACGACGGCGACGAGATCACCACCGTCGAGGGGCTAGAGAAGAATGGCCAGCAGCACCCCATTCAGCAGGCGTTTCTCGAACACGATGCCTATCAGTGCGGCTACTGCACCGCTGGGCAGATGATGAGCGCGGTGGCGATCCTGCAGGACGAATCGATCGGCACCAGCGATGCCGACGTGCGCGAGGCGATGAGCGGCAACATCTGCCGCTGCGGCGCCTACAAGAACATCGTCGCGGCCATTCAGTCCGTTCGAGGCAACGTGCAGGGAGGCAACGCATGAGACATTTCGAATACGCCCGCGCCGACAGCGCGCAGCAGGCGGTCGCCGCCCACGGCAGCGACCGCGCCGTCTCGTTCCTGGCCGGTGGCACCACATTGCTGGATCTGGTCAAGCTCGACGTCATGCAGCCCGACAAGATCGTCGACATCAACGGTGTCGCCCTCGACGAGATCGAGCGCCTCGACGATGGCCGCCTGCGCATTGGTGCGATGGTGACCAACACCGCCCTGGCGCGGGACGCGCGCGTGGTCGAGAACTACGCCGTGCTGTCCCAGGCCCTGCTGGCCGGCGCCTCGACCCAGCTGCGCAACAAGGCCACCACCGGCGGCAACATCATGCAGCGGGTGCGCTGCCCCTATTTCCGAGATGGGGTCTCCGCCTGCAACAAGCGCGAACCGGGCAGCGGCTGCGCGGCGATCGGCGGCGTCAACCGCACCGTTCACGCGGTGCTCGGCACCAGCGACGCCTGCATCGCCACCCACCCTTCGGATATGTGCGTGGCGATGGCCGCGATCGGCGCCACCGTCGAGGTTCAGGGGCCGGAAGGCACCCGCGAGATCGACTTCGCCGACTTCCATCTGCTGCCCGGCGATACGCCGGAACGCGAACACGCGCTGGAACCGGGCGAGCTGATCACCCACGTCATCCTCGACGCGCCGCTCGAGGGCAGCCGGTCGGGCTATCTCAAGCTGCGCGATCGTCAGTCGTATCAGTTCGCCCTCGCCTCCAGCGCGGTGATCGTGCGGATGGATGGCAACACCATCCGCGAGGCCCGCGTGGCCATGGGCGGCGTGGGCACCAAGCCCTGGCGCGCGCCGGAGGTGGAGGCGGCGCTCAAGGGAAAGACCGCGAGCGAGCAGCTCTTTGCCGACGCCGCAAAGCTCGCTTTCGAGAATGCCATCGCCTACGCCCACAACGGCTACAAGATTCCGCTCGGCCAGCAGGCCATCGTGCGCAATCTTTCCGATCTGACCGCCGCCTGATCGCTTGCGAGGAGAATCGAACATGAGCGACAAACAGCAGAGCATCATCGGCGCCGGCGTGCCGCGTATCGACGGCCCGGACAAGCTCTCCGGCCGCGCCAACTATGCCGCCGACAACCTGCCGCCCAACCTGGCCTACGGCTACGGCGTCTTCAGTACCGTTGCCAGCGGCAAGGTCTCGCAACTGAGCGTCGACGAGGCCCGCAAGATGCCGGGCGTCATCGATATCTTCCACCACAGCCACTTCCCGACGCTGTACCACACGCCATCGAGCTTCGCCCAGGGCAACAAGGTCGAAGAGACCCGGCTGCCGTTCGAGGACGAACGCGTCTACTACGAAGGGCAGTTCGTGGCACTGGTGATCGCGGACACCTTCGAGAACGCCCGGGCCGCGGCGCGACGTGTCAAGGTGACCTACTCGACCGACCAGGCCGTGGCCAATCTCGACCAGGGCGTCGAAGCCAACGGCACCCAGGCCGGCAGTGGCAATCACGATCGCGGTGACGCGGCCTCGGCGTTCGATAGCGCGGCGACCACCATCGACGTGACCTATCGCACGCCGGTGGAGACCCACAATCCCATGGAGATGCACGCTTCCACGGCGTGGTGGGACAACGACGAGCTGACGATCTTCGATGCGTCCCAGGGTGTGGTGGTGGCACGCAACGCGCTCTCCAAGATCTTCGCCATTCCGCCGGAGCGGATCACCGTGCACGCGCCCTACATCGGCTCCGGTTTCGGCAGCAAGCTGTGGACCTGGCCGCACGCCATCGCCACGGCGGCGGTGTCCCGGGAACTCGGGCGCCCGGTGCAGCTCGTGGTGCCGCGCCAGCAGATGTTCACCACCACCGGGCATCGGCCGGAAACGCGTCAGCGCCTGCGTCTGGCGACGGACGACAACGGCAAGCTGGTGTCGCTGCGTCACGAGTCGATCAACACCACGTCCTATACCGACCAGTACGTCGAGACCTGCGGCAGCGTGACCAAGAGCCTCTACAGCTGTCCCAACCTCACGGTCAGCCACGAGACCACCCAGGTGAATCGCGGCACGCCCACCTCGATGCGCGCACCGGGCGCCGCGCCGGGGCTGTTCGCGCTGGAGTCGGCGGTCGACGAGATGGCCGACGCTGCCGGTGTCGACCCGGTGCAGTTCCGGCTCGACAACTACGCCGAGCGCGACGAGAGCCAGGATCTGGATTTCTCCAGCAACCATATCGTCGAAGCGACGAACCGGGCGGCGGAGAAGTTTGGCTGGGCCGACCGCAATCCCGAGATCGGCAGCATGCGCAAGGGCCGCGAAATCGTCGGCTACGGCATGGCCGCGTGCAACTGGGAAGCGCTGAAACGCCCCTGCGACGCGCGGGTCTCGATCCGTGCCGACGGCACGGCGTTTGCCTCCTGCGCCACCCAGGATATCGGCACCGGTACCTACACCATCGTCGCCCAGGCGGTCAGCGATGTGACCGGCATCCCCATCGATCGCATCACCGTCAAGCTGGGGGACTCCTCCTATCCGGACGGGCCGGTTTCCGGCGGCTCCTGGGCGACGGCGACCACGCTGCCGGCCATCGCCGGGGCGGCGCGCAACGCCCTCGACGAGATCAAGCGCTATGCCACCGGCAGCAACGGCGTCTTCGCCGGGGCGTCCGGCGACGATCTGGAAGTCACGGACGGCGGCCTGCGCAGCGCCGACGGCAAGCAGGTGAGCTTTGCCGACATTCTGGAAGCCGGTCGCTACGGCAGCGCCGATGGGGAAGCGCATACCGAGGCGGCCGACTCGAAATACTCCTACCGCTCCTTCGGCGCCCATTTCGTCGAGGTGCGCTGGGATCCGGGTATCTCGCGTCTGCGCGTTGCACGGGTCGTCAGCGCCATCGACGTGGGCCGCGTGATCAACGAAACCACCGCGCGCAATCAGGTCGAAGGCGCCGTGGTGATGGGCATCGGCATGGGGCTGTTCGAGGCCACCGAATATGACGAGCGCAACGCCCGCCCGGTCAACAACGACTACGCCGAATACGTGGTGCCGGTGCACGCCGACCAGCCGGAGATCGACGTGATCCTGCTCGACCATCCGGATCTGGCGTTCAACGAATACGGTGCCCGTGGCATCGGCGAGATCGGCGTCACCGGCTTGGCGGCCGCCATCGCCAACGCGGTCCATCACGCCACCGGCAAGCGTATCCGCGAACTGCCGATCACCCTCGACAAGCTGATGGACGACGTGCCCCAGGCACGAAGTGCATGACAGAGAGAAAGGCGCCAAGTGCGAGCGTGACCAGCGACAGCGAGACGACGACGCCGGCCCCATGGCCGGCGTTGTTCCGATCGATGGGCTTACAGCGCAATCAGCGAGATGGCCGGCACGTAGGTCACGATCAGCAAGCCGATCAAAGAGACGATCAGGAAAGGGACGACGCCTCGGGCGATACGCCCCAATGGCAGGCCGGTGATATTGGCCGCCACGAACAGGTTGATGCCCACCGGTGGGGTGATGAGGCCGATGGAGAGCGCCGTCATCAGCGCCACGCCAAACCAGGTCGGATCGAGCCCTAGCTGCTGAACCACCGGCATGAAGATCGGCAGGGTGATGAACATGATGGTGATGGCGTCCATGAACATGCCGGCCAGCAGCAGAATGATCATCATCATCAGGACGATGACCCAAGGGCTCTGGCTCACGCCGAGCAGGGCATCGGAGTAGTCGCTGACCAGCCCGTCCACGACCACTACCCAACCGAAGAGGCTGGCGAACGCCACGACCAGCATGACCACCGCCGACGACCCTGCCGATTCCGCCACGCAGGCGAACAACGAGCGCAGGCTGAGTGTGCGATAGATGAAGAAGCCGACGAACATGGCGAATACCGTCGCCACGATGGCCGCCTCGGTGGGCGTGAACAGCCCGCCGTAGATACCGCCGAGAATGACGACGGGTGTGAGCAGACCCCAGAAGGCTTCACGGAACGAGCGTAATAGACGTTTGGCGTAGGGTTGCCCGTCTCCTCGTTCCACTACCTGTCGAAAGGAGGTGTCTGCCGCTGCGCTTTCGCCGGCAGTCGGCGGGGGCATCAGTTTGGCGCACGGCAGCGCGCAGAGCAGCAGCACGCCAAGCATCAAGCCCGGCAGAATGGCGGCCAGGAACAGGTCCGAAATGGACGTGCCCGCCAGAATCCCGTAGATCACCAAACCGATGGAGGGCGGAATGATCAGGGACAGGGCGGCGCCCGTGCAGACCAGGCCCGCCGCGAAGGCGCGGGAGTAGCCGTCGGCGACCATGCCGCGAATGATCAGCGGCCCGATCGCCGCCACCGACGCCGGCCCTGAGCCGCTGACCGCTCCCCAGAACAGGCAGCCGACGGTGCCGACCAGCCCCATCCCACCCGGAAGACCGCCCACCAGTGTGCGGAAGAAGTTGATCATCTTTTCGGCAATGCCGGTGATACCCATGATGTTGCCGGCGAGGATGAAGAACGGAATGGCCAGCAGCGAGTACTTGGCGATGCCGGAGACGATCAGGTCACCGACCATGTCGAGGCCGAAGCCCATCACGTACATGGCGGCCATCGCGGAGAGCGCCAGGCTGAATGCCACCGGGACACGAATGAGGACCAGCACGAAGAACAGGATGATCATCTGCGTACCGGCTGAGAGGTCTAGCATGAGGCGTCTCCCGGCCGTCGGAATTCGGCGATGGCCAGCTCGAGCTGGCGGATCATCAGCATGAGGAACCCCAGCGGCACGATCAGCGTGTAGTACCACTGCGGTATCTGCAGCGCGCTGGAAACGACGCCGCTGGTGAATTGGTGGCTCAGCAGCGTCACCGTGAACAGCGTGCATAGCGCCAGGGTCGCAATGATCAACAGCGTCGACAGGACGACCAGAGCCCGCTTGAAGGAAGCGGGAACGAGGTCGTAGAACACCGTGACCGCGAGGTGCTGTCCTTTCTTCGCGGCGATCGCCGCGCCGAAGACCGTCAGCAGCACCATGCCGTTGATGATCAGCTCCTGGGTCGATGCCAGCGAGTAGTTGGTGAGATTACGTACCGCGACATTGATGAAGCCCAGTAGCGTCATGCAGAGAAACACGCAGCCGCAGATGACTTCCTCGAGATGGCGCCAGACTGATCGCATGATGTTCCACCCTCGTTCTGCCTGGACACCCGGCTACTGGCTGTCCGCTTCGCCGACCGACTGCTCGAAGGTCTGCACCAGATCCTCACCCACGCGCGCTGCCCACTGGTCGTAGACGTCGCTGGTAGCATCCCGGAAGGCCTGAAGCTGATCTTCATCCAGCGTGGTGATCTCCATGCCGTTCTGCTTCAGTGTGTCCACCCCGGTGCTCGTCTGCTCGCGGGCCAGGTTTCGCTGGTAGGCCATCGCCTGCTGGGCGGCGTCTCGTACCAGGGACTGCGTGTCGGCGTCCCAGCTGTTCCAGAGTCGTTCGCTGACGCCGACGAAGATCGGGTCGTAGGAGTAGTGCCACTCGGTGAGGTAGTCCTGCACCTCGTAGAGGCGCTGCGGCACGATGATCGATCCCACCGGGTTCTCCTGCCCATCGACCACGCCCTGCTGGAGCGCCGAAAAGGTTTCGGTCCACTGGATCTGTTGCGGGTTGGCGCCCAGCGCGTCGAACACATCGATATACATCGGTCCGGCGACGCGGATCTTCATGCCGCGCAGATCGTCGGGCGAGGATACCGGCTTGACGCTGTTGGTCAGCTCGCGGAAACCGTTCTCGCCCCAGGCGAGAATCTCGATACCTTTATCCCGGGCGATATCCTTCACGGCATCGCCCGGCTCGCCCTGGATGGCGCGATCCACCTGTTCGTAGTCGGTGAACAGATAGGGGAGCGAGAACACCGCCATCTCCGGAATCAGCGGGGTGACATTGATGGCCGAGGTGATGACGAAATCGATGTCCCCACGCCCCACCATCTCCGACTGCTTCATCTGGTCGCCGCCGGAGAGCACGGCATTGGGGAAGATGCGCACGCCGATGTCGCCATCGGAAGCCTGTGCCAGCAGCTCGTTGAATTTCTCTGCGCCTTTTTGCCAGGACGTGGCATCGGAAGTGTTGTGCGTCAGGCGATAGGTCTCCGCCTGAGCCATCGTCGAGAAGAGTGCGACGCAAGCCGCCGCCGCCGCTGGGATCAGAAAATGTCTTGTCATTGTTCGCCTCAAATGTTCCGTAAAGTGGAATTCAAGTTTTCGTATTGAAAGAGTGTATGAGGCGGTTTTCGGGGGAAATTGGACAAAGGTTGTAGTGATGGGAGTTGAGGGGGTTAGGTTTTTATTTTTTTTCATTCCACAATGTGGTTATTTTGCGAGTTTATGGTGAGGGCGCGGTTCAGGACGTCCCGGCTCGTGAGCCCTGTGGCAAGAACGGCTCACCTGGTCATCTGGGCTTTTCGGATCTTCGCCTCGAGGGCCTGGGCTTCCTTTACCAGGCGCGGGCCCAGCTCGCGCTGGCGATCCGGTTGCATGCGGCTCTCGATGGCGGCAACCGAGAGAGAGCCCAGCACCCGGCCGTGACAATCACGCACCGCGGCACCGATTCCCCACGAGCCGGAAACCACCGAGCCGCGGTTGATGCCGTAACCCAGTGCGCGGCACTCGGCAATGCGGGGGCGATGATCCTCGCGCTGATCGTTGGGGAAGCGCGCAGCGCACTCCTCCGCGTTGGCCTCCAGGCACTGCTCGATCTCGTCGTCGTCCATGGCGGCGAGCATGGCGATGCCGCCGCCGCCGACCCCGAGTGGTAGCCGCGTGCCCGGTTGCAGCACATGCGTCTTGATCGGATAGCTGCCGTCCTCGCGGATCAGGCAGATCGAATGCCATTCGCTGCGCAGCGAAAAGAAGGCGCTGTCTCCAGTGTCGGCGGCGATTCGTGCCACCGGCGTCGAGGCGATCTGGCTCAGTCCATAGCGCTGGTTGGCGATCACGCCCAGTGCATAGCACTCCGGGCCGAGAAAGTACCCCTCCTCGTCGCTTCTCTCGACCATGCCTTCGGCCATGAGCGCTTGAAGCAGGCGATGTACGGTGGGTTTGGAGAGTGTCGTCTGCTGGGTGATGTAGGCGAGCGATACCCCTTTGCCCAGTTGTCCGGCGATGGCGCGAAGCACTTGCATGGTGCGATAGGTGGACTGAGCCCCCTGGATATGGCCTGAACTCATCACGTTGGTCCTCGTGTTCCATAATGTGGCCTAATTATTTGGTCGACATCATCGATTTTTATGTTGAAGGCCTGATAAACGGCGAATAACTTGAAATAAAGCCGATTTGTTTATTCCATTTTATGGAATCAGGAGAAAGCATGTCAACTCGAGCGCGGATAGTCGGTTGGTCGCATCTTCCCTTCGGGAAACGTACCGAGCCGGACACGGAAGCGATGATCGGCCAGGTCGTGAAGGACGTTCTGCAGCATGGAGACGTGCCGGCAGCCGATGTCGACGCCATCTACCTGGGGGTCATGAACAACGGATTCTCCAAACAGGATTTCCAGGCCGCCCTGGTGGCGATGGCGGACGACGAGCTCATGCACACGCCGGCGACACGGCTCGAGAACGCTTGCGCCACCGGCTCCGCCGCCCTGCATGCGGGGCTGGATTTCATCGAATCCGGCCGCGGCAGAATCGCCCTGGTGGTAGGGGCGGAGAAAATGACGTCACTGCCGACCTCGGAGGTCGGCGACGTCCTCCTAGGTGCCAGCTATCGCAAGGAAGAGATGACCGCAGGCGGCTTTCCTGGTGTCTTCGCGAGCATCGCGGATGAGTATTTTCGTCGCTACGGCGACCGGCGCGAGGAGCTGGCGCTCATCGCTGCCAAGAACCACCGCAACGGCGTTGCCAATCCTTTCGCCCATGTGCGCAAGGATCTGGGGTTCGAGTTCTGCCATACCGTCAGCGACAACAATCCCATCGTGGCCGATCCGTTGCGCCGTACCGACTGTTCGCTGGTATCCGACGGTGCCGCGGCGATCCTGCTCGCCGACGAGGAGACGGCGCTGACGCTGGAGCGGGCCATCGCTTTCCGTTCCCGGGTTCAGAAAAACGACATCATGGCCTTGAGTCGCCGTGATCCCCTGGCGTTTGCCGGTGCGGCCGGCGCCTGGCGCGCGGCATTGGAGAGTGCCCGGATTACCCTCGATGACCTCGATTTCGTGGAAACCCATGACTGTTTCACGATCGCCGAATTGATCGAGTACGAAGCCATGGGGCTGACGGCTCCCGGTGAAGGCCATCGTGCCATTCGCGAGGGCTGGACTTACAAGGATGGCCGGCTGCCGGTCAACCCTTCCGGCGGGCTCAAGGCCAAGGGCCATCCCGTGGGGGCTACCGGTGTCTCGATGCACGTGATGGCCTGCATGCAGCTGATGGGTGAGGCCGGCGACATGCAAATCCCCGGTGCCAACCTGGCCGGCGTGTTCAACATGGGCGGAGCCGCCGTGGCGAACTACGTCAGCGTCATGGAGCGCAGCCGATGAGCGGGGCGGTACGACAGCCGGCAGGCGGCATCGTGCCGGTCAGCAAGCGAGTGATGAACCTCGCCAACTTCCTGAGCCAGGCGATGCGGCGATATCCCGATGCGCCGGCATTGGTGATGGGCGAAGCCTCTCTGTCATGGCGCGAGCTGGATCGGCGCGTCAGCGCGCTGGCGCTGGCGCTGAAAGCAAGGGGCCTGGGCAAAGGAGATCGATTGCTGGTCCATAGCCGTAACGGTTTCGAGATGGTGGAGACCCAGCTGGCGGCGTTTCGGCTGGGGGCGGTGTGGGCACCGGCGAACTTTCGGATCTCCCCCGGCGAGGCCCAGTGGCTTGCCGAATTGACCGAAGCCAGGATCCTTGTCATCGGGGCGGAATTCGAGCGCCACTACGAGGCCATTCGCGACATCGGCCCGGGTCTCGCCTTTACCGTAAGAATTGGTGAGGGGACCTTTGGCGATGCCGCATACGACGACTTCCTGCGCGAGTACGAGGGTCAGGCGTGCGCCAACGCCGACGTGGAGCACGATGACCCCTGCTGGTTCTTCTTCACCTCGGGCACGACGGGAAAATCGAAGGCGGCGGTGCTGACGCATGGCCAGATGGGGTTCATCACCACCAATCACCTCTGCGATCTCATGCCTGGCACGGATCAGGCGACCGATGCCAGTCTGGTCGTGGCACCGCTGTCCCACGGCTCGGGAATACACTACCTCACCCAACTGGCGCGTGGGGTCAAGACCGTGTTGCCCACGGCCAGTGGCTTCGATGGCGACGAGATCTGGCGTCTGATCGAGACGCATCGCATCACCAACCTGTTCACCGTGCCGACCATCGTCAAGATGCTGGTCGAGGATCCCGCCTGCGAGCGCTACGACCATTCATCGCTGTGCTACGTCATCTATGCCGGCGCGCCGATGTATCGCGCCGATCAGAAACGGGCGCTCGAGCGGCTCGGCAAGGTGCTGGTGCAGTATTACGGCCTGGGCGAGGTCACTGGAAACATCACCGTGCTGCCACCGAGCCTCCATAGCGCCGATGACGGCGGCTTCAAGATCGGCACCTGCGGCTACGACAGAACCGCCATGCAGGTTTCCGTGCAGGATGACGAAGGGCGTGAACTGCCACCCCATGAAACGGGGGAGATCTGTGTCTGTGGCCTCGGTGTCTTCGCCGGCTACTACGCCAATCCGGAAGCCAATGCGAAGTCGTTCCGCCATGGCTGGTTCCGTACCGGCGACCTGGGACATCTCGATGAAGAGGGATTTCTCTATATCACCGGGCGCGCTTCCGACATGTTCATTTCGGGGGGCTCCAACATCTATCCGCGGGAGATCGAGGAGAAGATGCTGACCCATCCCGGGATTCGGGAAGTGGCGATCGTCGGGATGCCGGACGAGCAGTGGGGGGAGGTCGGCGTCGCGGCGGTGGTGCCGTCCGAGGGTAGCCAACTGGACCTGGAAGCGCTGCAGGCTTGGGTCAAGGAGCGAGTCTCGAGCTACAAGGTGCCGCGCCGTTATCACTTCTTCGAGACGTTGCCGAAATCCAACTACGGCAAGATCACCAAGAAGATCATCCGGCAAGCCATCGAGGATCGGGAGGCACGCTCATGAGCCGCACGCTGCAGTCCGGTTATCACCGGCCCCGCATGCTGCGCCATGTCGGTCGCTTCAGTCCGGTGCGGATCCAGAGCATGCACTATCAAAGCGGCCGTCATATCCGGCTGCTGCTCCAGCCTGGGCGCTCGCTCTATGACGCGCTGGTCCGGCCTTTGCAGGCCATCGGCGTCACCAGCGCATCGACCACCATCCTGGGTGGCCACTTCGATCATCTCGAGTACTGCGTCGCGCCTCCCGACCCGAGCGGCAAGGCCGTCATCGCCTACTCCAGCCCCATCGACGCGGGGGCGTCGTTCATGGTGTTCGGCAATGCCACCCTGGGCAAGGACATGGAAGGGCGGCCCCTGGTCCATTGCCACGCTTCCGTTCGCGTCGAGGACGGCAGCGTCAAGGGCGGCCATATCGTGCCTCAGGCATCGATCATCGGCGCCACGCCGATTTCCGTGCTGGTCACGGCGCTCGAAGGGTTCGAGCTGCGCCAGGCGTTCGACGACGAGACCAACATTCCCTTGTTGAAGCCGTTCAAGGAGTCGTGACATGTCGACTACGGAGACGACGCGAGTCGTGATCACAGAGTCGGGGCGGATGGGGCGCGTGGCCTACGCCCGCATTGCGCCGAACGAGGACCTCGTCCAGGGCGTCGAGAAGATGTGCCTGGCCGAGGGGTTCCGGAACGCCTTCGTGCGAGGCGGGCTGGGGAGTCTGGTCGACGCCAGCCTGGGCACGCGCGATGGTGGCTATCAGCAGATATCCGGTCCGGCGGTGGAGGTGGTCAGTATCGCCGGTGAGGTCCGCTCCGGAGCCGACGGCGTTCCCGTCGCCTCGCTGGCGGGTATCGTCGCGGACACCGACGGCAACGTCTACGGCGGGCCCTTCCTGGCCGGCTGGAATCCCGTCTGCATGACCTTCGAGGTGACGCTGGAGGAGTGGATACCCGACGGTGAAGAGCCGGCTTGAGTGTCAGGGGCGGGTCGCGAATCGAAAGCTCACGAGGATGGCGCTATGCAAGACGCAGTGGTGGTGACCGGAGGGGCCTCCGGTATCGGTTTGGCCGTGGCAAGAACGTTGAAGACGCGGGGATTGGCGGTATGCCTCATCGATCGCTCCGAAGCCGGCCTGGCGGAAGCCTGCGCCGGGCTGGACGCACCATCGTGCGATGGCGTCGCGTGCGACGTCACCGACG
>NZ_CEXLVS010000017.1:0-27946 GCF_982684285.1 Salinicola sp.
CTCGTAGCTCGTAGCTCGCAGCTCGTAGCTCTTGGCTCGTAGCCCGTGACTCAGATCCGATAGACACTCTTGGTCATCACCTTCGAGACCAGGCGCATGCCCCACTTCACCGGCAGCGGGAAGCGCTGGCCGCCGGACTCCAGCGCCCAGCGCTCGTGCTGCGCTTCGTCGATGCGCATCTGCTCGAGCACCGCGCGCGAGCGCTTGTCGTCGATCGGCAGCTTGCGCAGATGGGCCTCGAGATGCCGCCCCACCTGCTCTTCCGTGGCGGCGACGAAGCCGAGGCTGACCCGATCGCCGATCGCCCCGGCCACCGCGCCCAACCCGAACGAAGCCACGTAGAACGCCGGATTGAGATAGCTGGTACGGCTGTCGAGCTCCTGTAGACGCTGA
Organism: Salinicola sp.; assembly: GCF_982684285.1. Classification (NCBI taxonomy): domain Bacteria; kingdom Pseudomonadati; phylum Pseudomonadota; class Gammaproteobacteria; order Oceanospirillales; family Halomonadaceae; genus Salinicola; species Salinicola sp. Next base: position 394 of record NZ_CEXLVS010000017.1, read on the forward strand.
TCGCACCAGGCCAGATGATCGATCTCCTCCGCTGCCGCCTCTTCCATGCGCTCGCGGGTTTCGGTCAGCTTGGCCGTCAGCCCCTGGCCCTGGTAGAGCGCCTGGGCGCACACCTCACCGGTGTGATTGATCCGCATCAGCCCCGCCACGTGACGGCGCTGCTCGTCGTCGAGCGCGCCCTCCGGCTGGACGTTGGCCGGCGACGGTCGGCTCGGCTGGGCCGCCTTGGGCACCAGCGTGCGCAGCACCGTATCGAACTGATGGATCAGATTGTCGGCACGGGAAATCTTGCGAGTCATCGGAACCTCCTTGTTGAAGCCGCATGAGCGAGCTGGAAGATTTTCAACCCGGTGGCCACTGCATGCGCCGCCCGCCCAGCAAGTGCATGTGGATATGATAGACCGACTGCCCGCCCGCTTCGTTGCAGTTCATCACCACGCGATAGCCCTCCTCGGCGAACCCGAGCTCCTTGGCCAGCTTGGCCGCGGTGTACTGCAGCCGCCCGATCAGCGCCAGATCCCCCTCCTCGATGTCGTTGAGGGTGGCAATCGGTTTCTTGGGAATGATCAGGATGTGCGTGGGTGCCTTCGGGTCGATGTCGTTGAAGGCGAGCACCTCGTCGTCCTCGTAGACGATATCCGCCGGTATCTCGCGGTCGATGATCTTGCTGAAGAGTGTCGGCTCCATGAGAACTCCTGATGTCGGAATGAGGTATCGGTCGGCGACCAGGCTCAACGAAAACGGCGCTGGGCCAGCAGCTGGCGCACCTGGGGTGCGAGGATCAGGTCCATCGCCAGCGACAGGCGCGCCCCTGGGACGACCAGCGTGTTGGGTCGGCTCATGAAGGCATCATGGATCATGGTGACCAGGTAGGGGAAGTCGACGGCCGCCGGATCCCGGAACCGAATGACCACGAACGATTCGCCATCGTTGGGTACGTCCTGCAGCTCGAACGGGTTCGAGGTGTCCACCGTCGGCACGCGCTGGAAATTGATGTGCGTGCGCGACAGCTGGGGCTGGATGTAGCGCACGTAGTCGTGCATGCGCCCGAGGATGGTGTCGATGACCGCCTCCTGGGAGTAGCCGCGCAGCTTGGTATCGCGATCGATCTTCTGCAGCCACTCCAGATTGATCGTCGGTGCCACGCCGATCAGCATGTCGACGTGCCTGGCGATATCGACCTCGTGGGTCACCAGGCCACCATGCAGCCCCTCGTAGAGCATCAGATCGGTGCCACTGGGGATCGGCTGCCAGTCGGTGAAGGTCCCGACCTGCCAGCCCGCCTCGATCATGCGCTTGTCCTCGGCATGGATGTAGTGGCGGTAGGTGCCCTTGCCGCTTTCGCCATACTCCTGGAACAGCGCATCGAGCCGGTCGAGCAGGTTGGCATTGACCGAAAAGTGGGAGAGTTCCGCCTTGCGTTCCGGCTCGACCTGCAGAATCTGCGCCAGTTCCGCCCGGGAATAACGGTGAAAGGCGTCGCCGTCGATGAACGCGGCGTGCACGTCCTCGCGGGCGAACATGCGCTCGAAGGTGCGCTTGACCGTGGTGGTGCCCGCGCCGGAAGAGCCCGTCACCGCTATGATCGGAAATTCACGCGACATGCAGAACCTCTTCACTCAGCAAGCTCGACCGGCTGGCGCGGGAACCCGCCACGATGCCGCGGCAGCTCGAGCGTTCGAGTCGCTCTCCGATCGTCGATCGATGCCTCACTTGCTGCATGGCGGATTTTCCTTGTTGCTAAAGCGACCGGTTGTTCACGACGACTGACGCTCTCGGGCGATGGCGCGATGAGCGATATCGCGCCGGTACTCGGCGCCGGGCCAGCGCACCACGTCGAGACCGGCATACGCCCGTGCCGCCGCGGCGCCGACCGTCTCGCCGAGAGCGGTAACACATAGCACGCGGCCACCGCTGGTGACGACGCGACCATCGTCGCTCATGCGGGTACCGGCGTGGAAGACCTTGCAGCCGGCCGCGTCCGCTGCCTCGAGCCCAGTGATCTCGTCACCCTTGCGATAGCTGCCGGGATAGCCTTCCGCCGCCAGCACAACGCCGACGGCGGCACGCGAATCCCACTCGCACTCGACCTGGTCGAGCTTGCCCTCGAGCGCCGCCTGGCACAGCGCCACCAGATCGCCTTTCAGGCGCATCAGGATCGGCTGGGTTTCCGGATCGCCGAAGCGGCAGTTGTACTCGATCACCCTGGGAGCGCCATCGGCGTCGATCATCAGCCCGGCGTAGAGAAAGCCGGTGTAGGGATGCCCTTCGGCGGCCATGCCACGGACCGTGGGCAGGATCACCTCGTCCATGATGCGCTGATAGACGCTTTCAGTGACCACGGGGGCCGGCGAATAGGCCCCCATGCCGCCGGTGTTGGGGCCGGTATCGCCATCGCCTGCCCGCTTGTGGTCCTGACTGGTGGCCATCGGCAGCACGTGCTCGCCGTCGACCATGACGATGAAGCTCGCCTCCTCGCCGTCGAGAAACTCCTCGATCACCACCCGCGCGCCGGCGTCGCCGAAGGCGTTGTCCTCGAGCATGTCGCGAATCGCCGCCTCGGCTTCGGCTTCGGGCATCGCCACCACCACGCCCTTTCCCGCCGCCAGCCCATCGGCCTTGATCACGATCGGCGCCCCCATCTGCTTCAGGTAGGCCAGCGCGGGCGCGACGTCGCTGAAGGTCCGGTAATCGGCGGAGGGGATCGAATGGCGCGCCAGGAAATCCTTGGTGAACGCCTTGGAGCCCTCGAGCTGGGCGGCACCTTCGCTCGGACCGAAGATCGCCAGACCCACGGCCTGGAACGCATCGACGACCCCGGCGACGAGCGGGGCTTCCGGACCGACGATCGTCAGGTCGACGGCGTTATCGCGGGCGAAGGCGATCAGCGCCTCGCTCTCCATGACATCGATGGCAACGTTGGTCAGACCCGGCTCCCGCGCGGTGCCGGCATTGCCCGGCGCCACGAAAACCGTCTCGACCCGCGGCGATTGTGCCGCTTTCCATGCCAGCGCATGTTCGCGCCCGCCCCCGCCAATGATCAGAACCTTCATCGCTAGCCTTCTTCTGAAGCTGTGACTGAGTGAATGGGACATTATGTCAGAAAGGCATCCCGCTCGCCGCTGTACTCCATCGATGCCAATCCTGTGCATCGCTATGGCATTCCCTATCCATGACCGCCCACGTTCACGCGCGGCTAGGTTCGCGCGCAGCGCTCAGGCAGAATGACTACCCTGCCAGCTCCCCGACACCGTGTTGAATTGTTACCTCATGAACCTGATCCTGCTAGAGCCCGACGAGTGGCTGGACGACTCCCACGCCGCCATTCGTGACCCGCGCCGCCTGCGCCACCTCGTCGATGTCCACCGCGCGACCCCCGGTGACAGCCTGACGGTGGGTGCCCTGGATGGCTTGATGGGCCGCGGGGAGCTGCTCGCGCTGAGCGACACCGAGGCGCGGTTCCGGATCACCCTCGACCGCGAGCCGCCGGCGCCACTGCCGGTGCACCTGCTGCTGGCGCTGCCCCGCCCGCGGATGCTGGCGAGGACGCTGGAGCACGTCTCGGCGCTGGGGGTCAAACGCGTGACCCTGATGCATACCCGACGCGTCGAGAAGAGCTACTGGCAATCCCCCGAACTGAAGCCGGAGAAGATCCGCCAGCATCTGCTGCTCGGGCTGGAGCAGGCACGCGACACCCGGCTGCCGGAGATCACGCTGGAGACCCGTTTCAAACCGTTCGTGGAAGATCGACTGCCGACCCTTCTCGAGGGCCAGCGTGGCCTGCTGGCGCACCCTGGACTGGCCCAGGCCTGCCCCCGCGCCATCACCGAGCCGACGCTGCTGGCGATCGGCCCGGAGGGCGGTTTCGTCGACTACGAGGTCGAAAGGTTCCTCGAACTGGGCTTCGAGGGGATTCATCTGGGAGAGCGCATTCTGCGCGTGGAAACCGCCGTCACCGCGCTGCTCGCGCGGCTATTCTGACGCCACCTGACGCCACCGCCCACTCTATCGACTCGACGGCAGTCGTACCGGCGGCGGTGACCGAGAACTGATGCGCCGCCTCATCGCCGACGACAACGGGGAGGTGGCGAGCGACATCAACCCGCCGAGGCCTGAACCATCGATGGGTGTCGGCTCAGCCAGCTCGCGGGATCGCGAATCAGCTCGATGCCGAGAAACCGCGCCGCGGTGACGCCGAGATTATCGAGCAGGCGAGCGCTCTCCTCGTCCAGCGCCGGGAAGGAGACACCACCACGCGAGTCGTGCAACCAGCACAGCACGGGGATCCGCCCGGGACCGACGGGAAACGCCAGCTTGAGCCGTCGGTAGAGATCCGCCACGTCGAGCCGTGCCGTATCCACCCACAACAGCCACCCGGCCGGAGGCGGTCCCACCTCTTGCTCCCCCACCGCCAGCCAGGTTCTGCCTTCCGGGGCGGGCAGCGTGGCCAGCGCCCGCCTCAGCGCCTCGCCCTCCGGCTCGCCGACCACTCGCAGGGAGAGCGCGCCGGGGCTCAGCCGGGCGCGCAGGCCGGCCGCCTGGTCGCTCACGCCGCCACGGCCACGTCGGCAGACGTGACCATTCCCGCCCGCGCCAGCGCGGCGTGAGCGCTCAGCGTATCCATGAGCGCCTCAAGCAGGGCCTTGGGACGACGTCCGCAACGACGCTGGGCGATGCCCGACAAGCTGGCCCGCACGTCCATCGCCCAGGCCTGCTCCTCTTCGCTCAGACGTAGCGCCAGCGCTGCCAGCATCGCGGCCAGGTGCCAGCGCTGCTCGCCGTCGTGGGTCGCCAGGCCGCGATCGATCAGAATCCGGTCCGCCTGCCGCGTCATGCCGGGCAGGGCATCGCCGGCAAACGCCGATGGCAGGCGCGAGGCGGCATCGAAGCCGGCTTGTGCCGTGCCGAGCCAGTAGCGGCTCGCCAATCGGCGGCCGTCGTCGCGGTCGCGAACTTCTCCATGCCAGGCGACGACCGGCAGAGCGTGATGATCCTGCCGGCGCTGGCTGATGCTCGTCTCCAGTCGCGTCACATGGAGATCCGCCGCGCGGCCCTGGTGACGCACCGTCCACTTGCCGACGCTTTCGCCCAACGCCATCGCCTGCGATAGCGCCAGCCATTCGCCAGCGTGACGCAGGCGGCGATTTCCCGTGACCGACGCCAACCAGCCCTGCCCCTGGCTATCGAGACCTTCCAGCTCCGGGACATCCGGCAGCTGCGCGAACAGGTGCCAGCCGACGCCGAGCGGTCGCGCCCACTCCAGCTGCCCGCGCTGGCCGGCCGGCAGCCGATGGCGTGGCCAGGCCAGCGGCTGCGGCATGCCGTGATGGTCCAGCGAGACCAGCGGCATCGCCCGGTCGACACCGCTGACATTGCCACTCTTGGACCAGTACAGCGCATGGGAGGTGCGGCTGGAGGCCACCAGCCGCTGCTGCGTCATGTCGTCCATGAGTCGCGCGAAATCGCCGGAGGCGGCCCCGACGCGATTGGCGCGATGCCAGACCTGTTCGAGCAGCGCCATGCCCAGATTGTGCTGTCTCAAGGTGCCGAGTGTCGTCTCCAGCGCGCCGCCCTGGCGCAGCACACCGCGGGAGAGCGCCTGCTGGCGGGCCCGCGGCAGGGGTAGCGCTTCCGTTTCCCGAAGCTCGTCGAAGGGCGAATTTCCCGCCAGCGACAGCGCTTCGGTGAGCAGCGCGTCGGCCTCCACCCGCTCGAGATCTTCCGGCACGCGCTGCCCCCGGGACACATAGCAGAGCTTGAGACGATGGCGCATGACCACATCGAGCACGCTGCCCAGGCGCGCCGCTTCGTCGAGCTTGGTCAGGATGCAGCCCCACAGCGGCTCCCCGGCATCCAGCGACGCCTGCTGCCAGGCTTCGATGACCTGCGCCAGGGTATCGCCGTGGCTGGCGGCGTTGAGCACGAGCACGCGTCTCGCCGGTGCGGGCCCTTCGGCCAGGCGTGCGATCTCCCCCACCAGCCGCTGGTCGCGCTGACTCATGCCGACGGTATCGATCACCGTCAATTTCTTCCCCGCGCTGCGTGACAGCAAGGCGCGACGCGGTTGCGTCAGTCTGGCGACCAGCTCCCCCAGATCGCCATCCTCCTCGAGCGCGTGAACCTCGGTGCCCAGCAGCCTGGCGTAGATTCGCAACTGCTCCGCGGCGCCGATTCGATAGCTGTCCGTGGTCACCAGTGCCACCTCCTTGGGCCCGTGGCGCATCACGTAGCGAGAGGCCAGTTTCGCCGTGGTGGTGGTCTTGCCGACACCGGTGGGACCGACCAGCGCGAACACTCCGCCATCGGCGAACAGCGCGTCCTCGTCCTCCAGCCATGTCAGCCGCGAGCGCAGCTGGCGCAGCAGCCAGGCCTCCACGGCGGGAGATTCGGGGGGCTCGTCGCGCAGCTCTTCCGGCGGATCCTGAAGGAGATCGTCGGCCAGCGATGCGCTGAACCCCGCCTGGATCAGGCGGCGATGCAACGAGGCCGTCAGCGATGGCGAACCGGCCCGCGAGGAAGCGGCGTTGTCATGCAGCAGCGCACGCACGTCATCCAGCAAGCGGCGGTTGAGCGCCTCGAGCGTCTCCACCGTGGGCGTGGCGGCGGGCTCCGGCATGGCCGCCGCCGCGGGACTCGCCTGCGCCGCCGACGGGTCGAGACCGGCCAGCGCCTGCTCATGCGCCTGCTCCGGCATGGCGATGATTTCGACACCCCCTTCGACCGCACGGTTGGAGAGGATCAGCACCTCATCCCCCAGTGCCGACCTCACCTGACGCATGGCCTCGCGGCTGTTACTGGCTATGAAACGTTGGACGCCCATGACTTCCTCGATGGTTCGGGGCAGTCCGCCAGGAGTCGCTGACCGCCGCTGAAGATTCGCGGCCATAGTCTGCCAGTCACCGGAGGCCGGGCATGGCCGGGAATGGCGGTCAAAACGGTGCCAATTCCGAGGCTGAGCGATAGGGAAGCGACGCGCGGTGGCGATCCGTCGAGGAGAGGATGGCAACCGGCGGATGCGCGATGCGGGAAGGTTCCCGCATCGCGTCGAGGTGGGGTCAGCCGTTGGTCAGCCGCTGGATCAGGGACTGGGTCGGATAGCCGTCGGGAGTGACGCCAATGCTGCGCTGGTAGGCCCGCAGTCCGGCGCGGGTGTTGGGGCCGACCAGGCCATCCGGTGTGCCGACATCGAAACCGTGGTCGTTGAGGCCCTGCTGCATGCGACGGATGCGATCACGCGATAGCGCCGGCTCGTCCCGTGGCCACTCGCCCTGGATTCCCGGTCGTCCGGCCAGCCGGTCCGACAGCGTGGCGACGGCCAGCGCGTAGCTGGTCGAGGCGTTGTAGCGCATGATCACGCGGAAGTTGTGGCCGACCAGAAACGCCGGCCCCCGGGCCCCCGCGGGGGCGATCACCGAGGCCTGGTCGAAGTTGGGCAGAGGCTGGCCGTCGAGACGCTTCACGCCCTGCGCCTGCCATGCCTGGGTCGCGTGGCGCACCGACAGCTCGGTCTGGGAGTAATCGAAGCCGTCCGGCAACGTGACCTCGACGCCCCAGGGTTGTCCGCGCTGCCAGCCGGAAGCATCCAGGTAGTTGGCCGTCGAGCCCATCACGTCGGGAATGCTGCCCCAGATATCCCGGCGGCCATCGCCGTCCTCGTCAACCGCGTAGGCCAGAAAGCTGCTCGGGATGAACTGGGTATGCCCCATCGCCCCGGCCCAGGAGCCCCGCATGTGATCCCGGTCGATATCACCGTTCTGCAGTATCTTGAGCGCGGCCATCAGCTCGCCACGCGCAAACGACTGACGGCGGCCGTCGAAGCCCAGCGTCGAGAGCGCATCGATGGTTTCGAAGTCGCCGAAGTTGCTGCCGTAGTTGCTCTCGATTCCCCAGATGGCAACGATGATCTCTCCGGGGACGCCATATTGCCGGGTGACCTCCTCCACCGTGGCCCGGTTGGCGGCAAGGCGCTCGCGACCATTGGAAATGCGCGACGCCGAGACGGCGCTGTCGAGATAGCTCCAGATCTGGCGGGTGAACTCGGGCTGGGAGCGATCGTACTCGAGAATGCGGGGCTGGTAACTGACCCGATCGAACGCTTGCGCCAGCGTCGCCTGATCGATGCCTTCGGCGGCCGCCCGCTGCCGGAACTCATCGACCCAGGCATCGAATCCGGCCGGATCCTGCGCGATCCCGGCATCCGCGGCAGCGCTGGAATCTGCAGCAGTCTCCTCGGTCGCCGTCCGGGCGTCGGACGCGCTGGACGTCGTCTCCCGGGGAGCGGTGGAGGAGATCGTCTCGCCGGCGCGACTTTTCGACGCGGTATGGGTGTCGGCGACGCTCTGGCATCCCAGTAGCGCCAGTGAGAGGCAGAGCGAGAGTGTGGCGGGGGCCTTGAGCGGTAGTGAACGCTTCACGGGGGCACATCCTTATGCTGAGGTGGTTCCAGGAGAGGCTGGATGCCGACGCGGTTGCGCTGGCGGATTGCACCGCAGTGTAGCGTATCCCGTCGTCCGGGGTAGCGACCCGCGCCGGGGCAGCCGCCATCCATCGCAACCTATGGCTAGGTGTATATCGGCGTTGTAAAGTCGGACCAACGCCACCATTCGGTTTCCATAATTTATTAATACTTTCAATAATTTCGCGCTCAGCGAACCATGACCAGGCGTTTACTGAAGGGAGGAGAGACACCATGCCGGGCCACATGCCTAGCCAGCTTTCGCTGACATGCGCGACCTGTCGTATTGGTGCCCCGACTCGTATCGGTGCCCAGACTCTGCCATCCATTGCTGGCACGATCGCACTTCGGAGCCAGACCCCCGCCTGGATGCTGGCACCTCGCGGCGTTCGTCGTCCTTACCTGACCGATCCGCCCCAGCGCCTCTGATCCGGCGACAGCTACCCCATGGCATCATGGGTATCGCCATCGCCACTTGTCCGTAGACGGCTACCGCTTCGTCTTGCGCGGAGAAAGGCCATCATCGCCCCGACGTTGACCACGCCCCAAGACGCACGCCTCGTGTGACTGGCAACATCGCTTACACTGAGGCGAGATGGGGTCGCGGATCGATCGCGACGGCGCGAACCGAAGCTCGAGCCGACCGGCTGCCGCCATCAGGCAGATCGAGAAACGGGCCTCCCTGATCCAAGAATAGAGCGACAACTTCATGTCACTGCCGCTGATCGTTCTGCTGCCACTACTGGGCAGCCTCGTACCGTTGCTGAGCAGTAACCGGCAACGCAACCTCAATGCCTGGTCCACCGCCCTGCTTCCCGCGATCGCGCTGGGCATCGTGATCGCCCATGCCCCGGGCGTGGTGGCGGGCGAGGTCTACCACTCCAGCATGAGCTGGGTGCCGCAGCTGGGCCTCGATCTGGCATTCCGGCTCGACGGCCTGTCGCTGCTGTTCCTGCTGTTGATTCTGGGTATCGGGCTGCTGATCATTCTCTACGCCCGCTACTACTTGGCGCCCGAAGACAGCATGCCGCGCTTCTACGCCTACCTGATGCTGTTCATGACCTCCATGATCGGCATCGTGATGGCCGACAACCTGTTGTTGCTGTGGGTGTTCTGGGAGTTGACCAGCCTGTCGTCGTTCTTGCTGATCGGCTACTGGTATCAGCAGAGCGAGGCACGTCGCGGCGCGCGCATGGCACTGGCGGTCACCGGCATGGGCGGGTTGGCGATGCTGGCCGGCTTCCTGCTGATCGGCCATATCGTCGGCACCTACGACATGCAGACGGTGCTCGACAGCCGCGAACTGATCCAGGCCGACCCGCGCTATCTGCCAGCGCTGCTGCTGGTGCTGCTCGGCGCGTTCACCAAGTCGGCGCAGTTCCCTTTCCACTTCTGGCTTCCGCATGCGATGGCCGCACCGACACCGGTCTCGGCGTTCCTGCACTCCGCCACCATGGTCAAGGCGGGCGTCTTCCTGCTCGCCCGCCTGCACCCGGCGCTGGCCGGTTCCCAGCTATGGCTCTACATCGTCACCCTCACCGGGCTGGTGACGATGATCTACGCCGCCTATTTCGCCCTGCTCAAGTACGACCTCAAGGGCGTGCTGGCGTTCTCCACCGTGAGCCACCTGGGCCTGATCACCATGCTGTTCGGGCTGGACAGCAAGCTGGCCGTGGTGGCGGGGCTCTTCCACATCATCAACCACGCCACGTTCAAGGCGGCGCTGTTCATGTCCTCCGGGATCATCGATCACGAGACCGGCACGCGGGACATCCGCAAGCTGAGCGGGCTGCGCCGCAGCATGCCGATGACGGCGGCGCTGGCGGGCCTGGCCGCAGCCTCGATGGCGGGAGTGCCCCTGCTCAACGGCTTCATCTCCAAGGAGATGATGCTGACCGAGACCCTGGAGAGCGGCCTGCTGGGCGGCCTGGCCTGGCTGATCCCGGTCCTGGCGACGCTCGGCAGCGTGCTCTCGGTGGCCTATTCGCTGCGTCTGATTCGGAATGTGTTCTTCGGCCCGGAGGCGAAGGAGCTTCCCAAGACGCCGCATGAAGCACCGTTTTGGATGCGCCTGCCCATGCTGATACTGGTCGGCCTGTGCATCGTCATCGGGCTGATACCGGCGGTGATGGTTTCCGGGCTGCTCGATGCCGCCGCCCGGGTCACGATCCTGGCGCCGAGGCCGGAGCTTCATCTGTCGATCTGGCACGGCTTCAACCTGCCGCTGCTGATGAGCGCCATCGCGCTGGCCGGCGGTGTCGGCATCTATGCCGTGCGCCGCAACCTGTTCAGCTTCCAGCGCCAGTTCCCCCAGCGCAACGCGCTGATGATCTTCGAGCACAGCGTGCGGCGCCTGCTGCAGTGGACCCAGGTCACCATCGACCGGCTCGAGAACGGCTCGCTGCAGCGCTACATGCTGTGGCTGATCGTGGCGGTGCTGTTCCTCACCGGCAGCGGACTGCTGGATCTCGATCAGCTGCAGGGCTCGCGCCAGCCGCAGCCGCTCGACGGCCTGCTGCTCGCCGGCGCCGGCATCACCATCCTGGCGGGCCTGGGGACCGCCGTTCTCCACCGCCGCCGGCTGGTCTCGCTGATGATGCTGTCGGTGGTGGGGCTGATGGTATCGCTGGCATTCGCCCGCTTCTCGGCACCGGACCTGGCGCTGACTCAGCTGGCGGTCGAGGTGGTGACCGTCATTCTGCTGATGCTGGCGCTGTTCTTCCTGCCCCAGCGCACGCCCAAGGAGTCCAGCGGCGCGCGCGTGGTGAGGGACGTGCTGCTGGCGGCCGGTTTCGGTGGCGTGGTGGCGAGTCTCAACTACGCCCTGTTGACCCGGCCGCTGGACAGCATCTCCGGCTTCTTCCTCGACAACAGCGTCAGCGGCGGTGGCGGGCACAACGTGGTCAACGTCATCCTGGTCGACTTCCGCGGATTCGATACGCTGGGCGAGATCACCGTGCTCTGCATCGCCGCCATCGGCATCTACAAGCTGCTCAATCGCCTGCGCCTGTTCATGCCATCGAGCGACAGCGAAGGCCGCCCCTGGTCCCGGGATCTGCACCCCATGCTGCTGGCGACCGTGTCGCAAAGCCTGCTGCCGCTGGCGCTGCTGGTGTCGGTATTCATCTTCCTGCGGGGCCACAACGAACCCGGCGGCGGCTTCATCGCCGGCCTGGTGACGGCGGTGGCACTGATCCTCCTCTACATCGCCCGGGGCGTGGACTGGGCCCAGCAGCGCCTCTCCTTCCAGTACCAGCCGATCGCGGTAACGGGCGTCGCCATCGCCACCCTGACCGGCCTCGGCAGTTGGCTGTTCGGCCACAACTTCCTGACCTCCGCCTTCGGCCATTTCTCGATCCCTTACATCGGCGAGATCGAGCTGGCCACAGCGATGCTGTTCGATCTCGGGGTCTACCTGACGGTCGTCGGCGCCACACTGATGATTCTGGCCAACCTGGGCAAACTGACCACGCGACACCGGCCCAGCAAAGAGAACGAAAAGGAGACCGTCTGATGGAAGCGCTCTACGCCACCGTAACCGGTTTCCTGGCCGCCAGCGGTCTCTACCTGGCACTGCGGGGCCGCACCTTCCCCGTGGTCGTGGGACTGACCCTGCTCTCCTACGCGGTCAACCTGTTCCTGTTCTCCACCGGCGGGCTCACCACCAACGGCGCGGCAGTCATCCGCGACGGCGTCAATGACTACGCCGATCCGCTCCCCCAGGCCCTGGTCCTGACCGCCATCGTGATCGGCTTCGCCATGACGGCGTTCTCGGTGATCCTGGCGATGCGCGTGCGCGGCGACCAGGGCAGCGACCAGGTCAACGACCAGCGCGGCGAAGAGCCGAAGGAGGAGAAGTCATGATGCATCACCTGATCGTGCTTCCGATCCTCCTGCCGCTGTTGAGCGGGCTCGCGATGCTGGTCAAGCGAGACTCGATCTTGCTGCCTCGCCGGGCGATCGCCTTGACCAGCACGGCGGCACTGCTGGTGATCAGCGCCGCGCTGGTGATCCAGAGCGACAGCGGCGAGATCACCTACTACGCGCTGGGCGACTGGCAGCCGCCCTTCGGTATCGTGCTGGTGCTCGATCGACTCTCGGCGCTGATGGTCTGCCTGACCGCCTTTCTGGCCCTGGGCAGCGTCGCCTATGCCTGCGCCGGCGACGACCGCAAGGGCAGCAACTTCCACGGCCTGTTCCAGCTGCAGCTGATGGGGATCAACGGGGCCTTCCTGACCGGGGACATCTTCAACCTGTTCGTGTTCTTCGAAGTGCTGCTGATCGCCTCCTACTCGCTGCTGATGCATGGCGGCGGCAAGGACCGCACCCAGGCCGGCTTCCACTACGTGGCGCTGAACCTGGCAGGCTCGGCGATGTTCCTGATCGCTCTCGGCGTGCTCTACGGCACCACCGGGACGCTCAACATGGCGGACATGTCGCAGAAGGTCGCCGCGCTCGATCCCGACCAGCTCGGCCTGATCAAGGCGGGCGCCTTCCTGCTGCTGGTGGTGTTCGGTCTCAAGGCCGCGATCCTGCCGCTCTACTTCTGGCTGCCGCGGGCCTACAGCAGTGCCCCGGCGCCGGTGGCGGCGCTGTTCGCGATCATGACCAAGGTGGGGATCTACGCCATCCTGCGGGTCTACACGCTGATCTTCGGCGGCGGTGCCGGCGAGCTGGCCAACTTCGTTCAGCCCTGGCTGTGGTGGTTCGCGTTGGCGACACTCGCACTCGGTGGCCTGGGCGTCCTGTCGGCCCGCGACCTGCGCAATCAGGTGGCCTATCTGATCCTGATTTCCGTCGGCACCCTGCTGGTCGGGGTCAGCATGAATCGCGAAGCGCCTCTCGCCGCCCTGCTCTACTACATGATCCACACCACCCTGGTCAGCGGCGGGCTGTTCCTGCTGGCCGACGCGATCGGCGAGCAGCGCGGCAAGGCCGGCGCGCGGATCGTCCCCGGCCGCGGTGTAACCCAACCGGCCCTGCTGGGGCTGTTCTACTTCGTCGGCGCGGTCACGGTGATCGGCCTGCCGCCACTCTCGGGCGCCATCGGCAAGGCGCTGCTGCTGAATGCCGCGCTACCCAGCGAGCAGCCCTGGCTATGGTCGCTGCTGCTGCTGTCGAGCCTGGCCGGGCTCATCGCCATGGCGCGTAGCGGCTCGACCGTGTTCTGGAAGGCGGGGCGCGGCGATAGCGATGGCCCCAGGTTGAAGCCGGCGATGCTGGCCGGGCTGATCCTGCTGATCGGCGCGTCACCGGCACTATCGATTCTCGCCGCCCCGATCACACGATTCACCGATGCCAGCGCCACTCAACTGCTCGATCACGACGCCTATGCCGAGGCGATCCTGTCCCGCAACGTTGCCGGAGGTGACTCATGATTCCTCCCACTCGCTGGCTGCCGATGCCGGTATTGTCGCTGCTGCTGCTGGTGGTCTGGCTACTGCTGCAGCAGAGCGTCGCGCTGGGGCAGTGGCTCCTCGGCGGCGTGCTGGCGATCCTGATCCCGGTGATCTGCCGACCTTTCTGGGAGCGCCAGCCGACCATCAAGCGCCCTCTGAAACTGCTGGGTTACTTCTTCCGCGTCCTGGGCGATATCGTGACCGCGAACATCCAGGTCTCCAAGTTGATACTCGATCCCCGGGGGCGGATGCGTCCGGCCTTCGTCGAGTACCCGCTGACATTGAAGGAGAACTTTCCGATCACCATCCTGGCCAGCACCATCACCATGACGCCGGGCACCGTCTCCGCCCATCTGCGGCTCGACGGCAGGACCCTGCTCATCCACGCGCTGGACGTGGCGGACACCAGGGCGTTGATCGACGAAATTCACCAGCGCTACGAGCGCCCCCTGCTGGAGATCTTCGAATCATGATCGACATGGCCCTGTGGATCGCGCTGGCGCTGTTCTGCGCCGCCATCGTACTCAACTTCTATCGAGCCGTGGTCGGCCCCAGCCTGCCGGATCGGGTACTGGCGGTGGACACCATGTACATGAACTCGATCGCGCTGATCGTCCTGTTCGGTATCTGGGTCAATAACAAGGACTACTTCGAAGCGGCGCTGCTGATCGCGATGCTGGGCTTCGTCAGCACCATCGCCATCTGCAAGTATCTGCTGCGCGGCGACATCATCGAATAGGAGGCGGGACGATGCTGAACACGATTATCGAAGGCGCGATCGCCTTCATGCTCATCGCCGGTGGCGCGTTTGCCTTCATCGGCTCGCTGGGCCTGACGCATCTCAAGGACTTCTACATGCGTCTACACGGCCCTTCCAAGACGACCACGCTGGGCGTCGGCTGCACCCTGATCGGCTCGCTGATCTACTTCAGCCGGGAAGACGGCCCGATCATCCAGGAACTGCTGATCACCATTTTCGCCTTCATCACCGCACCGGTGTCGGCCCACATGCTGGCCAAGAGCGCGCTGCACCACAAACTGAAGCCCGACCCCCGCACCCGCGGCAATCCGGTCGAGCTGGAGAGCGACAAGCCCAAACACTCCATCGAGGAGGCCCCCCAGGGCGACTCCCCTCTGCCTTGACGGCGCCTTGGCGAGCTGCCGTCGCCGGCATCACCAGCCGGCGGTGTGCTGCTCGACCAGATGGGTCAGCAGGGTAATGTGCTCCGGACGCTCGTTGAGCGCGGGGATGTAGCGATAGCGCCCCCCCCCGGCCTGCTGGAAGTAGTGGCGGTTCTCGGCGTCGATCTCTTCCAGGGTCTCCAGGCAGTCCGCCGCAAAGGCGGGGCTGATGACGTCGACGCACTCGGTCTTGTCCGCGCCCCAGGCCTTGAGCGTTTCGTCGGTGTAGGGCTTGAGCCACTCCTCACGTCCGAATCGCGACTGATAACTCTGAAACCACTCCCCTTCGCCGAGCCCCAGCTCCTCGGCCAACAGCCGGCTGGTGGTCTCGCAGTGCCTGGCATAGGGGTCGCCGTTGTCGACGTAGCGCTTGGGGATGCCGTGATAGGACATCAGCAGCCGACCTCGGTCGCCGTTGGCCTCCCAGTGCTGGCGGACGCTGGCTGCCAGCGCCGCAATATAGTCCGGATGGTCGTGGTAATCGCGTACGAAGCGCAGCTCCGGCAGATGCGGACAAGGTTCCAGCGCCCTGGCCAGGCGCTGGAAGACCGCGCCCGTGGTGGTCCGCGAAAACTGCGGATAGAGCGGTAGCACCAGGATTTTTTCGACTCCTGCCTTGCGCAGCGCCAGCCCGGCCTCCTCCATGCTCGGCTTGCCGTAGGTCATCGCCAGTTCCACCGGGATCGCTTCTCCGGTACTGGCTGCCAGCGACTCCCTCAACGCGCGCTGCTGGCGCCGGCCGATCGCCAGCAGCGGTGACCCCTCTTCCTGCCACACCGACGCATAGGCCTTGGCCACCTTGGGCGGACGGATGCGCAGGATGACGCCGTGCAGAATCGGCCACCACAGCCAGCGCGGCGCGTCGATGACCCGAGGGTCGCCGAGGAATTCCCCGAGATACTCTCTCACGGCCTTGGCCGTGGGCGCCTCGGGCGTTCCCAGATTGACCAGCAGCACTCCGTAACGGGCCGCCATAGCACCACTCCTTTCCCTGCCATCCTTTGATGAAATTCTACCATCGTCGCTTGCACTTACCCGATCATCTTATACGATCAACACCATGTGTATAAGTTATGGATAACTTCATGTCGCGTCCGTTGATCCTGATGCTGGGTGATCAGTTGAGTGAGGCGCTGGAAGTCCTCACCGGCGCCCCCGCCAACGCCGTCGTCGCTCTCTGCGAGGTCAAGGCAGAGGGGGAGTATGTCCCTCACCATCCCCAGAAGATCGCGCTGATATTGTCGGCGATGCGTCACTTCGCGGATACCCTGCGCGACAAAGGGTATCAGGTCCACTACAGCCGGCTCGACGACGATGACAACCGCCAGGATCTGCTGCAGGAGGCCGAGCGACTCGCCGACGCCTACGGCTGCGATGAAATCCGGGTGACGCATCCCGGCGAATGGCGACTGCTGGAGCGCATCCAGCGTCGGGGCACACGCTGGCGACTCTACGACGATACCCGCTTCTACTGCTCCATCGCCGAGTTCGGCGAGTGGCTCGAGGGGCGCAAGCGCTTCCGGATGGAGGACTTCTACCGCCAGATGCGCAAGCGTACCGGACTGCTGATGGAGGAAGACGAACCGGCCGGCGGTCAGTGGAACTTCGATCACGACAACCGACGGCCCCTCGAGAAGGGGCTTGGGTTTCCCGAGCCGCCGCGCCATCGCCGGGACGCCATCACCCGCGAGGTCCTGGCGCTGGTGGAGTCCCAGTTCGGCGACCATTTCGGCACCCTGGACGGTTTCAACTGGGCGGTCACGCGGCGCCAGGCGCTGAGCGACCTGCACCATTTCATCGCCCACGCACTACCCGACTTCGGCACCTACCAGGACGCCATCAGCGACGAACAACCCTGGCTGTTTCATTCGCGGCTCTCGGCGGCGATGAACATCGGCCTGCTCTCTCCACGCGAAGTGTGCGATGCCGCCGTGGCGGCCTGGCACCGGGACGAGGTTCCCATCAACGCCGTGGAAGGCTTCGTGCGCCAGATCCTGGGCTGGCGGGAATACGTCCGCGGCATCTATTGGCAACGCATGCCGCACTACAAGCGCGAGAACCGCCTGGACGCACGGCGTGGCCTGCCCGACTTCTACTGGACCGCCGACACCGATCTGCGCTGTGTCCGGCGCGCCCTGGAGATGACCCGCGACAACGCCTATGCCCACCATATCCAGCGCCTGATGATCACCGGCAACTTCGCGCTGCTTTGCGGAGTCGCCCCCGCGGCGCTCTGCGACTGGTACCTGGCGGTCTACGTCGACGCCTTCGAATGGGTCGAGCTGCCCAACACCCTGGGCATGACCCTCTACGCCGATGGTGGCTATCTCGGGTCCAAACCCTACTGCGCGTCGGGAAAATACATCGACCGCATGTCGGACCACTGCCGCCAGTGCCGCTACGACGTCAAGAAGGTCACCGGCGAGGGCGCTTGTCCCTTCAACAGCCTGTACTGGCACTTTCTGGAGCGTCATCGCGAGCGTCTACGTGGCAACCACCGCATGAAACTGATCTACGGGAGCTGGGATCGCATGCAGGAAGACAAGCGAGCGGCCATCCTCGACCAGGCAGCGCGCTTCCTGCGCTCGATCCACTTCGAGGCGCCCTACGGCCAAGGTGATCACGCAGAAGGCTACCAGCGTCGCTGACGACGGGAGGTTCGCGGAGCCTGACAAGCCGGCACCGGCGTAGACGAGAGAAGAAAGCAGAGAGCAGAGAGAAGAGAGAAGAGTATTCCCTCCAGAGCATGGCAAGTCACTGCGGGACTCGCCGGAGGGAAATCAGGTTGGTGAATGGAAAATTTGTCGACTTGGCGTCATCGAGACCGTCGGTCCGGGATCAGAAGACCAGCGGCATCCGCGACAGCAGCGGATCGTGATAATGCGGATCGTGCCCGACGATCTCGTCGTTGGCAACCTGCTGGACCAGATAGGCGCGGTGGATGCCGGCCTGTTTCAGTTCGCCATAGACATCGTCGAGGGAGCGAAACAGCATCGGTTTGCCGCGCCGGGTCAAGGCCTGCGTGGCACCGTCTTCCGGTTCCAGCATGACCTGATAGTAGCGGCTGCCGGCATGGGCGATGACGCGGATCTCGAAGTTCTCATGATGTCGTTGATATTGCTCTAGCTCCTTGAGTTCCATGGTTCCCTCCTGTGGGTCGTTTATGGAATCGTATTCTGGATCGGGAGACGCTCCTTGCCATCCCGTCGCGACACCCTGACAGTCGGTTGTGACAGAGCTGTGACTAAGACGTCAGGGCACGCTGTTCGTTCACTTCCCGACAGGCGCCGAATGGCGGTCTAGCCTCACCACGATCCGGCCGTTGCCGGCGCGCTTGGCTGCCGGCTTGAAGTGACTCCAGAGGTCGCCGAAGCTCTCGACCCTGGCCTCGGCACCGACGCGAAGCGCGATGATCGACAGGCGGACCAGCGGAAAAAAACGCCATTGATCGTAGCGATCCTTGGCATGAAAGCCACCTTCCGCTCTGGCGTCGGCGGGAACCAGCGCATGACTCTCGGCGATGAAGCGTCGTTGTATACCGGCCAGCCGACGGTGGAGATTCTTCCCGTCATCCAGCAGCAGTATGAAATCGTCGCCGCCGAGATGGCCCAGAAAGTCCTCCCGCCCCAGTTCGCTGCTCACCAGATTCGCCAGCGCGAGGATCATTCGATCCCCCAGGGCGTAACCGAACCGGTCATTGAAGGGCTTGAAATTGTCGAGATCCAGATAGCAGGCGACGAAGCCCCGCGCCTGGCGCTGATAGTGCTCCAGTGCCACCCTGATGGGGCGGTTGCCGGGCAACTGGGTCAACGGATTGGCCTGGCGCGCCAGTTGAACCTGCTGTTCCGTGAACAGTTGCAGCAGGTTGATGACGTGCCCCATGCCCAGATAGCGGCCACCGTCGGTGATGATGAAATCCTCGTCCCGGGAGGCTTCGTCGCGCCCCGTCACCTTGCGCGAGACCCGCTCCAGCGGCTCGTGGGCCTCCACACAGAGCGCCTGGGTCCGCATCACCTTGGTGATGGGCTGACGACCGTGAAGATCGAAACCGAAGCGTTTGCCGAGCAGCGCCATGAGCTGCTGACGCCCCAGGATACCGATCGGCCGGCTCCTGCCATCGACGACCGCCAGCGCGTTGGCATGCGGCAGACGGCTGAAGCGCTCGGACGCCTCCGCCACACAGAGGTCGGCATCCAGCGCAGGCAGCGGCACGCTGAGGCGCTGGATCTCTGTCGCGGCGGTGGCCGGGCGACGATTGGCCGCCAGTGAAGCGAGCCGGGCCTCGAGCGCCTCGCGCATCCGGTGGGGGGCGGCATCGGGGCGCGCGAACAACCACCCCTGGCAATAATCCGCGCCCAGCTCGAGAAGCGTATCCAGCTCCCCCTCCCGCTCCACTCCCTCCGCGATGACCCGACTGTCCATGCTGTGCGCGATATCGATGATGGAGCGGACGAACCGGCGCTTGACGCGATCCTCGTCAAGACGACTGACGAAGTGGCGATCCAGCTTGACGTAGTCCGGATTGAGCTGGGACCAGAGTCGCAGGCCGGCGTACCCGTCTCCCAGATCGTCCAGCGCGATGGAGAATCCTATCGCCTGATAGTAGCGGGCAGCCTCGGCCATCAGGTCGGGGTCGATCCCCGGCGACTGTTCGGTGATCTCGATGACGATGCGGGCGGGCGAGAGACCGTGCTGCTCAAGCAGAGCCAGCGTCCTCCCGCCGAGATTCTCCGGGTCGATCAGGACTTCCGGACTGACGTTGAGGAACAGAAGCTCGCCAAGGCCGGTACCCACCCAGCTTTCGATCGCCCGTTCCCGACACCCGCACTCCAGCGCGGCCAGCAGGTCGCATGCGCGGGCCGCCCGGAACATCGGGATCGGATTGGCATAGGGCGAATCCCGCGGGCCGCGAGACAAGGCCTCGTACGCCAGAATGTGGCCGGTCGCGACGGAAACGATCGGTTGAAAATGCACGCTCAGATCGCGACGGGCGACGATCTCCTCGAGGGAGGGGTTATCGATGGGAGCGAGGGGTGGGTTCATGAATGCCATGAAACAGCAACATCATGACACAACAATGACACACAAAGTTACATCCACCTCAAGACGGCGGCGATCATTGATAATCGGAAGGGTCGATCGCCTTGCCCAGTGAGTTGCGATCGATCCACTTGCCCGCCTTGGCTTCCTTGTAGCGAAATACCACGCGATCACCGATGGCAACCGGCAATTCGGCATCTTCCGTCTGGTAACTGTAGAGCTCGCCATCGACCGTCAGCCAGTGACGGTAGAGATCGGGCATGCCCAGCCACTCCTTGAAGGGGCCTTCGCGCTCGAGCTTCTCCAGTTGGCCTCGTACCTCGATCTTGGGGACCCGTTGACGACGCCCCCGCTGAAAACCGCCTGCCATGATTCGACTCCTTGATGTCTTTCCAAAACACCGGCAATGCCGGCTTCTTCACTGTCTGTAGGCTTACTCGTAGTGCTGGCCGTAGCTGTCCGGCGCCAGATCCTCGAAGCGCGTGTACTTGCCGATGAAGGCCATGTGGACGGTGCCTATGGGGCCGTTACGCTGCTTGCCGATGATCAGCTCGGCCAATCCCTTGTTGTCGGGGTTGTCGGAGTTGTAGACCTCGTCGCGATAGACGAAAGCGATGACATCGGCGTCCTGCTCGATGGCGCCGGATTCACGCAAGTCCGACATGACGGGGCGCTTGTTGGGTCGCTGCTCCAGCGAGCGGTTGAGCTGAGAGAGCGAAACCACCGGACAGTGGAACTCCTTGGCCACGCCCTTCAGTGAACGAGAGATCTCCGAGATCTCGGCGGTCCGGTTCTCGGAGAGTCCCGGCACCTGCATCAGCTGTAGATAGTCGATCATCACCAGGCCGACATTGCCGTGCTCGCGGGCGATGCGGCGCACCCGCGACCGCAGTTCATTGGGTGACAGCGCCGGCGTATCGTCGATGAACAGCTGCCGATCCTTGAGCAGATTGACCGCCGAGGTCAATCGTGGCCAATCCTCGTCCTCGAGCTGGCCGGTACGCACCCGCGTCTGATCGATCCGCCCCAGAGCCGAGAGCATACGCAGCATCAGCGCTTCAGCGGGCATCTCCATCGAGAGCACGATGACCGGCTTGTCGTTGGAGACCACCGCGTGCTCCACCAGGTTCATGGCGAAGGTGGTCTTGCCCATGGAGGGTCGGCCCGCGATGATCACCAGGTCCGAGGGCTGCAGGCCCGAGGTCATGTCGTCGAGATCGCGAAAACCGGTCGAGATCCCGGTCATCTGCCCCTTCATGTTGAACAGCTCGTCGATCCGGTCGACCGCCTTGGTCAGCAGGTCGCTCATGCCGATCGGCCCGCCGAACTTGGGTCGGGACTCGCTGATCTGGAACACCAGCCGCTCGGCCTCGTTGACCAGCTCGTCCGGCGGCCGCCCTTCCGGGGAGTAGGCGCTGTCGGCGATCTGACGTGAGGCCTGGATCAGTTTTCGCAGCGTCGCCCGCTCGCGGACGATATCCGCGTAGGCGCGAATGTTGCTGGCCGACGGCGTGTTGCGTGCCAGCTCCGCCAGATAAGCGAGCCCTCCCACGCTCTCGAGCTGATCGCGACGCTCCAGCGCTTCCGACAGCGTGACGACATCGAGTGGATGCGCACTCTCGGCCAGTTCCGCCATCGCATTGAATGCCAGGCGATGCTCGTGGCGATAGAAGTCGTCCGCGACCAGGCGCTCCGACACCGTATCCCAGCTGCTGTTGTCGAGCATCAGCCCGCCCAGCACCGACTGCTCCGCCTCCAGCGAATGCGGCGGCATCTTCAGTTGTGCGGTTTCGTGATCATTGTCGACGCGTTGATTCATGCTTGGCGTTCATCCCGTGTCGCGCGCAGAACACGCTGCAAATGTCTGGCGCTCATTCTACCCAGTCGGCAGCCGCCATCGCCACGCCTCCCGGCCATGAAAAAGGCACGCAGGGCGTGAACCCTGCGTGCCTTCGGCCAGACGTCTCGGCGACGACGATGGTCGAGATTTACTCGGCCACCACCACCACGCGGACGCTGGAAGTGACTTCGGCATGCAACTGCAGCGCGATGTCGTACTCGCCGGTCTGGCGAAGCGGGCCTTCCGGCATGCGAACTTCGCTCTTGGCGACTTCGATGCCGGCCTGGGCCATGGCTTCGGCCAGGTCGCGCGGGCCGATGGAACCGAACAGCTTGCCTTCCTCGCCCGCTTTCGCGACCAGAGACAGTTCGATTTCGGCGAGCTGTGCCGCGCGGGTCTCGGCCTGGGCCTTGCGCTCGGCAGCCTGGGCTTCGAGCTCGGCGCGCTGCGCTTCGAACGCTTCGACGTTGTCTTTGGTTGCCGGCACGGCCAAGCCGTAGGGAACCAGGTAATTACGGCCGTATCCGGGCTTGACGGTGACCTTGTCACCCAGGTCGCCCAGCTTGCCGATGTTATCGAGCAGAATGACTTCCATTCTCGTGAACCTCTCGTCAATCACTGCGTGTCAGACGACCGCGAAAATCCGCGAAGGTATCTACCAACGCCAACAGCAGTACAATCAGAATCGTGGGCCAGGTGGTCAACAGCAAGGCATAAAAGCCTACCAGCCAGAACCCGCTCATTCCCTTCAAACCAATAAACCCATGAACCAGTGCCACGCCGGCGACCAGCAACGGAACCCAGGCCAGCAGGCTGGCGGCGGGAACGGCCAGTACCATGCCCAGCGCCATCAGCCCGACCAGCAGCAGGAGCTGCTTGCGCGACAGTTTCAGTGCATGAAACTCCTCGCGAAACCCTCCGGGGTTGTAAAGCCCCGCCTGCCAGCTGCGAGCCAGCGCCAGGCAGGCGATCCCGGCGAGCAGCACGACCAGGCCGGTTGCTCCGCCGATCACCAGCGTCGCCATCAACTCGGTATCGACGCCCTGCGCCGATAGCTGGTCGAGCATGCTGGCGACCTCCGACGAGCTCTGCCGCAGCTCCGCCAGCAGTGGCGCGGTCCCTCCGGCCGGCACGAAGATGCCAAGCTGCACCAGCGCCATGCAAACCACGCTGCCGACGATGAGCGCTTCGGACCAGCGCATGCGTGAACGCAGCACCGTCGCCATCAACGTCACCAGCAGGATGCTGGCCAGCGGGACCGAGTCGCCCTGCATCCACCACCAGCCGGCGGGAAGGGCTGCGGCCAGCAGCACCGGCGCCGCCGTGGTCATGCCCCGGCGCAGGGTAACCAGCCCGGCGACTGCGGCACTGAACCAGAACAGCCACGGCACCAACGCTGTCAGTGCGGCCGCCGCTATCGCTTGTGGCGTACCGCGCATGATCCAACGTGCCAGTGCCAGCATGATGCCTCGCTATGGATTACCGATCGTGGACTACCGGATCAGGGTTTACTGGTGGCTGTCGGAGTACGGCAGCAGCGCCAGGTAACGCGCCCGCTTGATCGCGGTAGACAGTTGACGCTGGTAGCGCGCCTGAGTACCGGTAATACGGCTCGGGACGATCTTGCCAGTTTCAGTGACGTAGGCTTTCAGCGTATCGATGTCTTTGTAATCGATGTACTTCACGCCTTCGGCGGTGAAGCGGCAGAATTTACGGCGACGGAAAAAACGTGCCATGAGAGTCTCTCCTTAGCGAAATCGAATCAGTTGGTTTCGGCGGTGGTTTCGGAACGCTCGGGGCGCTCTGAACGCTCACGATCGCCACGCTCGGAGGGCTTGTCGTCACGGCGACGGCTCTTCTCTTCAGCCGGCTTCATCATCGGCGAGGCTTCGGTAACGGCCTCTTTGTTGCGCACGATCATGCTGCGGATGATGGCATCGTTGAAGCGGAAGATGTTCTCGATCTCGTCGAGGGTCTCGCCGCTGCATTCGATGTTCATCAGCACGTAGTGTGCCTTGTGGATCTTGTTGATCGGGTAGGCCAGGTGGCGACGGCCCCAATCCTCGAGACGATGCACGGTACCGCCGTTCTCGGTCACGAGGCTGGTGTAGCGCTCGACCATGGCCGGAACCTGCTCGCTCTGGTCCGGGTGGACCATAAACACGATTTCATAATGACGCATGTTAGCTCCTTGCGGTTTGGCAGCTTCCGCGCGGTGACACTCCTTAAGAGATGACCACCACGAGAAGCAAGGAGTCGATACCGGGTGAACGGCACAGTGCTCCGTTCACGACCCCGGATATTCAGACCAATTGGCGATTCGCCCGGACGAGCCCGAGCGGGAGTCGCGTTCCATGAGCATAGCCTGCCCACAGAACCGCGCAATTGTAGAGACCAAGCCCTGTCAGCGCAAGTTCAACCGGCAACGCGCCCTGCCCGCTGGCGTACCGCCTCGAACAGACAGATGCCGGTGGCGACCGAGACATTGAGACTGGAGACGCCGCCCTGCATCGGCAGCTTGACCAGCCCATCACAGGCCTCGCGAGTCAGGCGGCGCATCCCCTTGCCCTCGGCGCCCATCACCAGGGCACAGGGCACGGTGAAATCGGCGTCGTAGAGGAGCGAATCCGCTTCACCGGCGGTACCGGTGATCCAGACGCCCTGCTGCTTGAGCTTCTCCATGCAGCGGGCGAGATTGGTGACCTGGAACACCGGCACCAGTTCCGCCGCCCCGCAGGCCACTTTGCGCACCGTCGCATTGAGCGGCGCCGACTTGTCCTTGGGCACGATCACGCCATTGACCCCGGCAGCGTCGGCGCTGCGCAGGCAGGCGCCCAGGTTGTGGGGGTCGGTGACGCCGTCCAGAATCAGCAGCAGTGGCGGCGGGCCGGCCTGCCACTGCTCGAGCCGCCACCACAGGGTCGTTTCGCTCTCGGCGATCAGCGGCTCGCAAAAACCGATCACGCCCTGATGGGACGCTTGATGGGAGACCCCGTCGAGCACCTCGCGCGCCATTCGCCTCAGTTCGCAACCCGTCGCGTGGGCCTGTTGCAGCAGAGCCTCCAGGCGCTGCTCGGCATGGCCTTGCTGAACCCACAGCACTTTCGGCGGCTGTCCGCGTTCGAACAGCGCACGAACGGCGTGGACGCCGTAGACGGGCTCCAGCCCGTCCGGCATGCGAGGCAGATCGCGCGGTTTCGCGGAGGCACGACGATTCGCGGGACGACTCATCTCGGGTGGCGCCTGCTGGACGGCTGGCCGACGGCCGCCGTCATCGCTTGCCACCGCGTTGACGCGGGCCGCGGGAACGACGCTTGCCGCCCTCGTCGTTGCTCCCCGCTGCCCCCTGGCGCTCACGCTTGCCGGGGCGACTCTTGCGTGACGAGGGCTTCTTGGCGGGCGCGTCAGCAGTGGGAGCATCGCCGCCGGACTTTTGGCCACGTGGCGTGCGACGGTGGCGCGGCGCCGCATCGGCAAGATCGAAATCGATCTTGCGGTCATCGAGATCGACCCGGGCGATGCGCACGGTGACGCCATCTCCCAGGCGATAGGCGACGCCGCTGCGCTCGCCCTTGAGACGGTGTTTTTCCGCTTCGTAGTGATAGTAGTCGGACGGCAGCGAGGTCACGTGCACCAGCCCTTCCACGTAGACGTCGTCGAGGCGCACGAAGATCCCGAACTGGGTCACCGAGGCGATGGTGCCTTCGTAGACCTCGCCCACCTTGTCGGAGAGGAACTCGCACTTCAGCCAGTCGGTGACGTCACGCGTGGCGTCGTCGGCGCGACGCTCGGTCATCGAGCAGTGCTCGCCCAGCTCGACCATCTGTTCGAAGGTATACGGGCACCAGATCGAGGGTTTCTCGACCGGCGCCCCCTCCGCACGCTGCACGGTCTGGGTCTGGCGCGGGCCGCGAATGACCGACCGGATCGCGCGATGCACCAGCAGGTCGGGATAGCGGCGAATCGGCGACGTGAAATGCGCGTACGCCTGATAAGCGAGGCCGAAGTGTCCGTCGTTCTGCGGCGAATAGACCGCCTGGCTCATCGAGCGCAGCATCACGGTCTGGATGATGTCGAAGTCCGGGCGCCCCTGAATCACCTCGCGCAACGCCTGGTAGTCCTTCGGCGACGGTTCGTCACCGCCCCCCAGCGTCAGCCCCAGCTCACCCAGGAATACGCGCAGATTTTCCAGCCGCTCGGGTGCCGGCGACTGGTGGACGCGATAGAGCGCGGGCAGGTCGTGCTTGTCGAGGAAGCGCGCCGTGGCGACGTTGGCCGCCAGCATGCACTCCTCGACCAGCTTGTGGGCGTCGTTGCGCGTGCGCGGCACGATCTTCTCGATCTTGCGCTCGTCGTTGAAGACGATCTGCGTCTCGGTGGTCTCGAAGTCGATCGCCCCGCGCGCCTCGCGGGCCTGGCGCAGCACCTTGTAGAGCGCGTGCAGATTCTCCAGCGATGGCACCAGCTCGCGGTAGTGCTCGCGAAGTGCTGCCCCTTCGTCGCTGTCCGGCGCCTCCAGCATCGCGCCGACCTGGTTGTAGGTCAGCCGGGCATGGGACTGAATCACCGCCTCGTAGAACTTGTAGCGGCTGATGGTGCCGTTCTGGGAGATGTTCATCTCGCAGACCATGGTCAGGCGGTCGACGTACGGGTTGAGGGAGCAGAGCCCGTTGGAGAGCAGCTCCGGCAGCATCGGCACGACCTGCCCGGGGAAATAGACGGAATTGCCGCGGATGTAGGCTTCGTTGTCGAGGGCACTGCCGCCGCGAACGTAATGGGAGACGTCGGCGATCGCCACGACCAGCTTCCAGCTCCCGGACTTGGTCTTCCAGGCGCAGACGGCGTCGTCGAAATCCTTGGCATCCTCTCCGTCGATGGTCACCAGCGGCATCTCGCGGAGATCGATTCGCGCCGCCTTGTCCTCCTCCTTCACCTCGGCGGACATGCCGGCGATCTGCTCGTCCACTTCCGGCGGAAACTCCGCGGGAATATCGTGGGAGCGAATCGCGATGTCGATCTCGAGCCCGGGGTCCATCCGCTCCCCCAGAATCTCCACCACTTCACCCACCGGCTGCTTGCGAGTCTCCGGCTGCTGGGTGATGTGGACGGAAACGATCTGGCCGTCTTTCGCGCCACCGCTGACGCTGTGGGGAATGATCACTTCCTGGCTGATCCGCGAGTTCTCGGGGATCAGCACCGCGAATTCGGAACTGTTCTGGCGAAACACGCCGACCAGCGTCTGGGTGTTGCGGGCCAGCACCTCGGCGATGGTGCCCTCGGCGCGACCTCGACGATCCTTGCCGCTGACGCGAGCCAGCACCACGTCGCCATCGAACACGCGGCGCATCTGGCGCGGCGGCAGCACCAGGTCGGGCTTGACGCCATCGTGACGAATCAGGAAGCCCATGCCGTCACGGTGCCCCTGAACGCGCCCCTTGATCAGATCGAGCTTGTCGATCAGTGCATAGGCGCCTCTGCGATCCTTGAGGATCTGGCCGTCACGCTCCATCGCCGCCAGCCTGCGACGCACGGCTTCCAGCTGGTTGTCGTCCTCGAGCCCCAGCATGGCGCTCATGTCTTCGTGAGTGATCGGCTTGCCGTAGCTCTCCAGCCGCGCCAGCAGATACTCGCGGCTGG
>NZ_CEXLVS010000018.1:0-20774 GCF_982684285.1 Salinicola sp.
CCGCACGAGCGGAAGCAACACTCAATTCACTGTCCGGAATTAGTTGACCACTACACCTTCGCTCACTGGGTTGCAGTCTGAGCGAAATTAGAGGGGTTCTGGACGCAAGCCTACAGAAAAACGTCCCTTGCCCTGAGACCTATAGGTTTCTAGCTGACCGGCAGCCCAGTGTCCATGCACGGATACAGGAACTCGAGACTTTGGTCGTAAGGCTTGAACAGACTCTGGAAGCATGGCAGGCCATGCCCGGGGACGTGCCTAGCGGGCATCAGGTAAGTCGTCTTGTAGAGAACCTGAAGCAACCGGCCATAATCCAAGCGGGTATGTCGCCCCTATGAAGCAGGCTCCCACCTTGCCGGTGCCGATAGATTTCCATGTGCGTCTATAACCACGTAGCTGCTATAGCAAAGCCAAAAGGCAGAAATAAACTCCTGCTGTGAATTCCTGCATATCTTGAAGGACTTGAAAAGCAACATGGTTACGAGAAGAACGGTAGTAAAGGGCTTGCTTGTCAGCGGAAGTGTGGCGGCGTTCACCAATGGTTTGGGATACGGATTGCAACGGCTGCTGCTCGGCGAGCGCGCTTTCGCTGCTTCCCTCAGGCCGCTTGCCATCCCGCCTGTACTTGCCGGAGAAATCCGCGACAGGGTACGCACATACGATCTCGGTTTACAAAAAGGGGCGAGCAATTTCTACGAGGGGAAAAAACTCAAACTCTCGGAATCAATGGTTACTATCTAGGGTCGACGCTTACCGCCGGGCCGCGACTTTCAAGAGTAAAACTGTGGCGATGAAGGTAGTAGCCAGGGGCATTGAGAAATCTAA
Source organism: Salinicola sp. (assembly GCF_982684285.1). NCBI lineage: Bacteria > Pseudomonadati > Pseudomonadota > Gammaproteobacteria > Oceanospirillales > Halomonadaceae > Salinicola > Salinicola sp. The sequence continues at coordinate 826 of NZ_CEXLVS010000018.1, forward strand.
CGTATAGCCGTTCATCACTTCGCCATGCACTGGCCTTAAACGCTTTATTAACCGGTAGAAACTTCCCTAGGAAAGGGTCGGCGAATGCCCTTCCCTGGCCCCTCCTCCAAGAAGAACTCTCGCTGGCAGGCGCTTGGCCTGCTACAAAAAACAGCAAAAGTAGCAGACCAATTTTTTTCATTGGGCAGTCGCCCTACTGGCATTATCGACCGACTCTCGACTGGCCCAAGCCATGAGTGCCAATCCGGCAAAGATCATCGGCAAACTCAGTAACTGGCCCATGGTCAGCCAGTCAAAGGCGATAAAGCCCAACTGGGGGTCGGGACGGCGCACGAACTCCACGGCAAAGCGGAAGACACCATAAAGCAGCAGGAACAGACCGGACGTCATGCCACGTTGGCGGGGCCGGCTCGAGAACCACCACAGCACGACGAACATCACGACGCCTTCCAGGGCGAATTCGTACAGCGATGAAGGGTGGCGTGGCTCCGGCCCCAACCCCATCATGGGCGGCCATACCATGGCCCAAGGCATATCGCTGACTCGTCCCGGCAATTCGTGATTGATGAAGTTGCCGAGCCGCCCCGCGCCCAGGCCAAGCGGCACCAGCGGGGCGATAAAGTCGGTCAACTGGAAAAAGGCCAGACGATGCTTGCGGGCAAATAACAAGGCAGCAATCAGCACGCCAGTCAACCCGCCATGAAAGCTCATACCCCCTTCCCATATCTTGAATAGCCATAAGGGATTGGCCATCAGCTGATCGAGCCCATAGAACAGGGCATAGCCAATACGACCGCCCAGTATCACGCCCAAGGCGCCGTAAAAGATCAGGTCGCCGATATCGTCGTGGCTCAGGCCCAGGCGATCGGCACGGCGGCGGCCCAACCACCAGGCGGCAGCCAGGCCGACCACGTACATAAGGCCATACCAATGAATTTGCAAAGGCCCGATGGTAATGGCCACGGGATCTATTTGGGGATATTGCAACATGATGCTTCCTCATATATTGATAGCCCGTTCATATCAACGGCTCAACGCTTGTGATAAGTCTGTCGTTCTCGACAATTCGGGCCATCTCTTCGTTATCGATGCCAACTCCAAATGAGTTTCGCCAAGATCGGCACAAGCGTAATACCGCCAACAAGAATCAACGCGACCGTCAAGCCCCTGGAATCAGTAGCAATGAGTACTTCACCGAATGTGATGATCAAGTACGTTGTCGAAATCACGCCAGCCAGCGTGGCAATAAAAAAACGCCAAAAGGCAAGCGGTGTGAGACCCACCGCATAACTGACGGCATCGAATGAAATAAACGGCACCAACCGCGATACGAAAATAACGAGCATCAATCCTGTCTGAGAGCGCTCCTTCCCAACCAGTCCGATATGGGGCGTAGACGCCCCCAATGCTGCATCGCCTCGTAACCGCTCAAGCTACTTTTCGCGCTTTTTACTGGAAAACAAGTATTTGACGAGTGCAGCGACACCCAGTACCAGCGCAATAACCAGCAGGATGGATATCAGCCCCATGCCCGCCATGCCCCATGTGCATGCTTCGCTCCCCATCATGACGGCCTCCTAAAATAATTGATTAATTTTTCAGGCATGGTGCATTTGATCAGCCTGAGGCTCGCTGATAGCCCTCGATGAAGACTCGCCGGTGTCGGGCCGAAAGCGACGCAGCCGCAGAGAATTGGTCAGCACAAATACGCTGGATAGACTCATGGCTCCGGCGGCCAACATGGGGTTGAGCAGGAAGCCGTTAAATGGATATAGCACGCCCGCCGCTACCGGGATCAGCGTCAAGTTATAGCCGTAAGCCCAGGCAAAGTTGCTGAGGATGGTCTTGCGGGTCCGCCGGGAGAGCGCCGCAGCATTGACGATACCTCTTAGATCGCCACGCATGAGCACCACATCACCGGCCTCGATGGCGATATCCGTACCCGTGCCGATAGCGATGCCCACGTCGGCCTGCGCCAACGCCGGCGCATCGTTGATACCGTCGCCTACGAACGCGACACTGCGGCCCTCGTCCTGCAGGCGCCTGATCTCGGAGGCTTTCTGGTCCGGCAGCACCTCGGCGAGCACTTGCTGGATACCGACCTGTCTGGCGATAGCATCGGCCGTGGCGCGATTGTCGCCGGTGAGCATCGCCACCTCCAGACCCAGCGCCTTGAGTGACATGATAGCCTCGGCCGAACCTTCCTTGAGCGGGTCGGCGATCGCGATCACTGCCGCGAGCTTACCGTCCACCGCCGCATAGAGCGGGCTCTTGGCCTCTTCAGCGAGCGTCTTGGCACGCGCTTCTGATTCGCCCAGCCCGATACCTAGCCGCCTCATGTAACGATCGGCGCCCACGTGCAGCCGGTGGCCCGCCACTTCGGCTTCGATGCCATAGCCCGGCTCGGCGCTAAAATGGCTGACGGCCGGCAGTTCGAGACCACGCTCCTTCGCGCCGCGCACGATGGCCTCGGCGATGGGGTGTTCGCTCTGCGCCTCGATCGCAGCCACCCAGCGCAGCACCTCGTTTTCGTCCCCATCGACCATGATGAAATCAGTGAGCTCGGGCCGGCCCCGGGTCAGCGTGCCAGTCTTGTCCAACACGACCATACTCATCTTGGCAAGCGTCTCAAGTGCCGCCCCCTTGCGAAACAGCACGCCCATCTCGGCGCCTTTGCCGGTACCCACCATGATCGCGGTCGGCGTCGCCAGGCCCATGGCGCAAGGGCAGGCAATCAGCAACACGCTGACCGTCGTGACAAAGGCGAAGGACAGTGCCGGGGCCGGCCCGAAGCCGAGCCATACCGCGAAAGTGATCAGCGCGATAACGAGGACCACTGGCACGAACAAGCCAGCGATCTTATCGGCAAGCTGTTGGATCGGTGGCTTCTCGGCCTGTGCCGACTCCACCATCTTGACGATCTGTGAAAGTACCGTATCGGCGCCGACCCGCGTCGCGCGGAAGGTGAGTGCGCCGTTCTTATTGATCGTGCCACCGACCACCTCGGCATCTTTCCCTTTCATCACCGGCACTGGCTCACCACTGATCATCGATTCGTCGACGTAGGAGTGGCCCTCCTCGACGACGCCATCCACCGGGATGCGCTCGCCGGGGCGGGCCAGGATACGATCGCCGGGCACGACGGCCTCGATCGGCACTTCGGCCGTTTCGCCATCACGAACGACACGGGCCGTCTTCGCCTGCAGTTGCAGAAGCTTCTTGATCGCCTGGGAGGTACGGCCCTTGGCGATGTGCTCGAAGTAGCGCCCCAACAGGATGAGCGTCACGATGACCGCCGCCGCCTCGAAGTAGCTTACGGCAGTACCCGCAGGGAAGAACCCAGGTATCAACAGGGCAGCGAGTGAATAGAAATAGGCTGCGCTCGAGCCGATCATGACCAGGCTATTCATGCCCGGGTTGGCATGCCGGAGCTCGGCATAGCCGGAGCGATAGAAACGAGCCCCCGCGTAGAACAGGACGGGAGTGGTCAATAACCATTCGATCCCCATCCAGCCCCGGTGTGGCATCACGTGCGATAAGAGCGCATCCAGGGACGGAATCATCTTGCCCATGGCGATCAGAACCACAGGAATCGTGAACGCTGCGGCGAGCATCACTTTATTGCGAAGCTGGGTACCCTCTTGATCTTCACGCTCCGACTGGACACTTTCATCAGCATTAACCTGCGGTTCATAGCCCGCACCCTTGATGGCGTGATGGATACGAGGCAACGAGACCATGTCAGGCAGAAACCTTACAAAGGCCTTTTGCGTAGTGAGATTCACGCTGGCCTGGAGAATGCCCGGCAGCTTCTCGATCGCTCGCTCCACGCGCGAGACACAGGAACCACAAGTCATCCCGATGACAGGAATCTCGGCGGTTTCGACGACGGGCTGATAGCCTGCCTTTTCGACGGCATCGACAAACTGGCCGGGATCGGCGCGTTCCTCGAACGCAACCGTGGCCTTTTCGGTGGCGAGGTTCACCTGTGCCTCGGTGACGCCGGGCTGCTGCCTAAGCGCGCGCTCCACGCGGCCAACACAGGAGGCACAAGACATCCCGCGTATACTGATATCGATTCGTTCTGTCATTTCCTGTCTCCTCGCTGGATCGTCGATTGCTTGAAACCTGGATGATTGGCGCCATGCATCGCTACGTCAGCTGTCTCGATAAACGCTTTTCTGCTTCTCTTCGGCGATTGCCTCGACAATGGGACACCCCTTCATAGCCCCCTCTCCAGAGCATTCAGAGAGCGTTTTCGAAAGTACTGTCTCGATCTTGGAGAGATGTTTGATCTGCTCTCTAATTTTTACTAACTTCTCTTCCGCAATGCGTTTAGCCTGAGCCCGGTTGCCATTGGCATCTTGGAGAATCAGCAACTCACGAATCTCATCGAGAGTGAAACCCCACTGTTTGGCCTGAAGGATAAACTGAAGTCTTGCTACCGCATCCTCAGGATAGCGGCGATAATTCGATTCCGTTCGCTGGGGCCTTGGCATGAGCTTTTCCTGCTCATAGTAGCGGATCGCCTGGCTGGCAATTCCGCAGTGTTCGGCCAACTCTCCAATACTTAATGTCTTCATTGGCACCACCTCAGCGAAACGACTAGGCGGCCCGACCAGGCCGAGCCGCCAAGACAACCTCGTCAGTTATTTGGGCTGGCGTACTACGCGTAGGTACGGTGTCTTTTCGTCCCAACCTTCGGGAAAACGCTCCTTGGCTTCCTCACTCGACAATGAGGGAGCGATGATAACGTCTTCCCCATTCTGCCAATCCACAGGCGTCGCCACCTTGTGCTTGCCGGTCAACTGGAGCGAATCGATGACGCGTAGGATCTCATCGACGTTGCGCCCTGTGCTGGGCGGGTAGGTCAGAGTAAGTCGGATCTTCTTGTCGGGGTCGATAATAAAAACGGTACGCACCGTCACCTTAGGGTCAGCCTTGGGGTGAATCATCCCATACAGCTCTGCGACCACCTGATCCTCGTCGGCCAGCAATGGGTAGTTCAGCGCCGTGCCCTGAGTCTTCTCGATATCCCCGGCCCAGCCGTTGTGAGAGTCGAGCGGATCGACGGATACACCGATCAACTTGGCGCCACGCTTATCGAACTCGCTCTTGCGCCTGGCAAAAGCACCAAGTTCTGTCGTACAGACCGGTGTGTAGTCGGCCGGGTGCGAGAATAATACGGCCCAGCTGTCGCCAAGCCATTCATGGAAGCTGAGCGTGCCTTCCGTGGATTCCACCGTAAAATCGGGAGCTATCTCTCCAAGCTGCAAAGTCATCACGCTATCCTCAAATTGGGGTTGATGATGCACTACGTACGATAGCCTTAAAGTAAACTTTAAGGTCAACCCCTAGGGAATCGCTAAACAATTCGGTTCTGGTCGGCTGAACCGTTCAGCGTGGCCAGATCATCGTCTCAGCGGTCATTACATGACCATCTCAGGTGGCCTGTTTTACCTGGCAGCCAGGTTTTCCTGGCTGCCAAGCTAAATCAAGACACACTGGCCCCGTCAACTCGGCCTTCGCATCGTGCCGCCAACATCAGGTTGGCCAGCCCGAACAGGCTGAATAACTGAGGCTGGTTCTTTGGCCAGCCCCTTATAGCGCACCTTCCGGTAGTCGAAGAGGTTCTTGATGGCATGAAACGAGTGCTCGACCTTGGCGCGGATGCTGGCCTTTGCCTTCACGATCGCCAGCAGCAGCGTTTTCATGGGGCTGTCTTCCATCTTCTTGATAGCGCCGCGTTTGGCGGCGTCACAGCACTAGGGATCCGGGGCATCATTCTCTTCGTCCAGATGCTTCCACATCTTGGTATAACCCGCGTCGCCGTATACCCGCTTGTCATCTTCTCGGACCAGGTGGCCCGCCATGGTGACATCGGCGACGTTGGCCAAGTGGCAGCGACACTGTGAATCAACCCGGTGACCGCATCGGCGCCATATGGGCCTTCATGTTAAAAAACCATTGGTTGCCCTTCTTGGTCTGCTTCATCTCCGGATCGCGCTGCTTGGCCTTGTCCTTGGTGGAGGGCGCGGCGGCGACTATGGTGCCCTCCACCAAAACAAGGCCCTGCCCGCCAAACTGGCGTTGATCTCCTCGAAGATCCGCTGGGTCAGGGCATGCTTCTCCAGCAGATGGCGGAAGCGCAGCAGCGTGGTCGCGTCCGACACGCTTTCGATGGCCAGATCGAGTCCGATGAAATCACGCATGACCTGGCTGTCGTAGATGGCGTCTTCGAGCGCCTCATCGGCGAGCACATACCACTGCTGTAAGAAATAGACCCGCAGCATGCACCTCAGGCCGAGGGGCTGCCGACCCCGCTTACCTGCCGCGTTCGGAAAGTAGGAAGGCGACAGCGCGTCGATCTGCCGTTACCAAGGCACCAGGATCTCCATCTGGGCCAGGAATCGCTCTCGACGGGTGACCTTCTTCTTGTTCTGGTGCTCTGCCTGGGCAAATGGGATCTGCTTCATCGGATAGCTCTGTCAGACGGTGGCGGGATGGTTAGATTTTACCCCGCCGGTGGCGATCAGGCAGTTGCGGGGGGATTATGCAGCGTTTCCCTAATATGACCAGAACACGGTAACGTAATGCGCGAATCCCGATCCAGTCTCCTTTATCGACGAGAAGATTCCCGATCCTAATCCGTACCATTGAGCTCGCTCACCACTCTCTGATCGTGAGAGCTGATGATGCGGAGCAGTCGAGTCTGCATATAGCTAGCGCTGAGCGATGGAATGCTGCTCACGCTTTCAGGAAGTTTTCAGGCTGCGTGTCTAATCTATCGGACAAAGCCCAACAGGCCGTTGAGAAAATGAAAGTTCTACTCGTCGAGGATGACGAACTTCTGGCCGAGAGCCTTGCCGAGCTGCTGGACGACGCCGGCTATCGTACCGACATCGCGCCCAGCATGAGATTGGCAGCCGCGCTATGGGCTAGCGAGGACTACACGCTGGTGATTCTGGACCTTGGTTTGCCGGACGGCACGGGGCTGAGCCTTCTCGCCGATTGGCGGAAGACAAAATGGTCGGTGCCGATACTGATTCTGACCGCGAGAGATAGCTGGATGGAAAAAGTCGAGGGGCTTCGCGCTGGCGCCGACGACTACGTCACCAAGCCTTATCACGAAGAAGAGTTGCTGGCCCGGCTGCAGGCACTGCTGCGCCGGCAAGTACATGCTTTCTCAACCCTTCTGGAGGTCAACGATATTCGTCTCGACGAGGCACGCCAGCAGTTCAGTCTGGCACACCAGGAGTGGCAAACACTGACCTCCACCGAATTTCGGCTGCTGCGCTAGCTGAAGGTCAGGAAACCCAGTCCGGTCATGACGAGCGAGCCCAGCACATAAATACCGATTCATTAACCGATAGACGGTGGTTCGAGCGAACGGGAACGTTGCTCGGGAGGAATGCCATCTCCCACGTTTCGACCTTAGTATCGAATACGACAGCCGCGCCGCTGACCGGCTAACGACGTCGACGTCCGAGCACCTTCAGAGAGGTGGTCACGAACCCGTACCTTCCCAAAGCCAACACCGCACTCAGGCCCGACTGGACGGCTCGACACCGGGATCGACATTTCTTTTTACGAATACACATCTAGAACAGAGACGGCAATAGAGATTCATTTTCAGCTCATCCCCATGGATCATCCTAGCCGGCACCGAATCAGGAGTGTGGGAAATGCGACCAGGGATGAAGGCAGGGCTCGGCCTTATACGATCGAAGCTCGTGCGATGGCTACTGATGCTGGCCTTATTCAGCGTCGCCACGTTGGCCATGGCCCAGGATCCATTCGGGCAACAAGATGAGTTTCTCCCCCCGGATCAGGCCTTCGAACCCACGTTGTCACAGGACGGCGACGCACTGGAGATCGATTGGCAGATCGAACCCGGTTACTACCTCTACCGCCACAGCTTCTCTGCGGAAGCGGGAGACAGCGAGCTATCGCTCGATATACCTGACGGGGAGACTATCGAAGACGAGTACTTCGGCCGCTCCGAGATCTACCGTCACGCATTGAGCATGACCACTCGACCCGGCGATGCCGATACCATTACCCTTCATTGGCAGGGTTGCGCCGATGCCGGTCTCTGCTATCCGCCCCAACAGCGGACCTTCGACCTGGAACCTGTCGTCGGCGACTCGGGGAACGACACAGCAACGACGAACGGCTCGGCAACGAACGCGTCGCCCGCTGCCCCGAACGCTCCCTTTGCGTCATCCACAACATCATCACCTACCGCATCGGGCCCCGCCACCCAGGCAGGAGCAACGATGGCGGAAGATCAACAATTGGCAGCACAACTGGTTGGCGGTAACTGGGTCTGGACACTGGCCGCCTTCTTCGGCATGGGCCTGCTGTTGACCTTCACACCCTGCGTATTGCCGATGGCTCCGATCCTCTCAAGCCTGATCGTCGCCCAACGCCGCAGCGAAGAGACTCGGCGGACATCCGGTTTCGCACTCTCTCTCGCCTATGTCCTGCCCATGGCCGCCGCCTACGCCGCGCTGGGCGTTGCCGCCGCCATGGCCGGAGCCAATCTGCAGATGCTGTTCCAGAACGTCTGGTTCATCAGCATCTTCTCGGTCCTGTTCGTAGTGCTGGCACTCGCCATGTTCGGTGTCTTCGAACTCGAACTGCCGAGAGCGTTACGTCGACGCCTGGATGCCGGGCTATCGAAACAGCGCGGCGGGCGATTCAAGGGCGTTGCTGTCATGGGCGTTCTCTCCGCTCTGCTAGTGGGCCCCTGCATGACGGCGCCGCTGGCTGGCGCCCTGCTCTTCATCGCGGAGACGGGTAATCCGTGGCTTGGTGGCGCCGCACTACTCGCCCTGGGTCTCGGCATGGGCGCCCCATTGGTAGTGATCGGCACCGCTGGTAGCCGGTTGCTACCCAAGCCCGGTGCCTGGATGAACCGTGTCAAGGGCATTTTCGGCTTCGTACTGCTGGGAATGGCGATTTGGTTCGCCGCCCGGGTCATCCCCGACTCCATTGTTCTCGGCTTGTGGGGTGCGCTGGGATTGGGCTTCGCGGTATCTCTTGTGGCCCTTGCACGTGGCAACACCACGAGTTGCATTTCCCAGGTCGCGATTGCCAGCGCTGCGATCATCGGTCTGTGGAGCTCACTGGTCCTGATTGGCGCTGCCGGAGGCACCACTGATCCGTGGCGACCACTGTCGGTCTACGTCGTGAGCGGAGGGGAAACGACCTCTAAAGACACCAACGAGTCCGGACCTATCGCATTCGATGGCGTCGAAGACCTGACTACGCTCGAACGTCGTGTCCAGGCAGCCGCCAACAACGGTCAGATGACATTGGTTGAATTCACCGCCGACTGGTGTGTGTCCTGTGAAGTGATCAAACGAGAAGTGTTCGGCGATCCGACCGTCAAGAACGAACTCCAGGACGTGCAGCGGTTGAGTATCGATGTCACCGACTATGATGCTTCAGATAAGGTCATCATGCAGAAATTCAACGTCGTCGGCCCACCGACACTGATGTGGTTCGGTCCGGACGGCCAGGAGCGGCGAAACGCTAGGATCATCGGTGAACTGGATGCTGAGGCGTTTCTCGAGCGCTTCGATCAAGCCCGGCGAACCACCAACGATACGACTGGGAGTAACACATGAACGCGCTGGATCGCAGCATTGCCATCGGCTCGCTAGGCCTGAGCCTGGGACAGCTCTTGCTGGTCTTGTCAATGGTCGTCGCGCTGATCGTCGGCGCCTGGGTTGGCCGCCGCCGAAAGATCAGTGTCGGCGATCATTTGTTCAACGTCTTATTCATGGGCCTTGTCGGGGCGCGGATCGTTTTCGTCGCTCGCTACTGGGAGAGCTACGACACGTTCTGGTCCTGGCTGGATATCCGAGACCGCGGCTTCGAACCGCTAGCTGGCCTTGCCATCGCCTTCGTCTATCTGACCTGGCGTCTCTGGCGCCATCCCGATGAACGCCGTCCGCTGGGCGCTGCGGTCTTTTCAGGCGCGCTAGTGTGGACACTGACGGCTGGCGCACTAGCACTGATGGCCCCAGGCAGCGCGACGATTCCCACTACGCCTTTAGTCATGCTCGACAGTAACCGCATCGCACTTCCTGATATCCAACGTGGAGCCCACCGGCCTATGGTGGTCAACGTCTGGGCGAGCTGGTGTCCTCCATGTCGTCGCGAGATGCCGATGCTGGAACAGGCCCAGCAAGAGCACAACGACGTGATGTTCGTATTCGTCAACCAGGGCGAAAGTGTCGGCGCGGTCAATACTTTTCTGCAACGAGAGTCTCTCACGCTCGACCACGTCTATCGGGATCCAGACATGGCGTTTGGCAAGAAGGTCGGCGCCGTAGCCATGCCGACCACGCTCTATTACGACGCGGAGGGTACGCTTATCGACACCCACTTCGGCGAGCTTTCTCGCGCCACGCTTGATCGCAGCCTCGAGCGCCTCGAACCCTGATTTTCCACCTCTGACCTTGCCAAACCCTTATCTTCCAACTTGGAGACGACACGCATGCCCTTCCATAATCTTCGCATGACATCACTGCGGCTCGCGCTAATCCTCGGCGCCGGCATCGCTTCTCAGCGCGGATAACCCTGGCGGCGCGATCGCCGAGCACTATCGTACTGGCGCCATGCCAAACAACGAAGGCAATGATCAAAGCGAGCAGTGGGTAAGCGACAACACGCAGACGATGCGCGATGGACAACTTTACGGCCCCCCGTGACCTTCAACCAGGACAGCGATGGCGAGGTACACAAGGCCATGGGGGCGCCCAGGCCGGACAAGCTGCGCGCCGTCATGGGTAGCGCCGCGCCCTGAGCTATCTCGCCCTGACCTTTCGCACCCTGAAATATATCGACCAGGAATCAATCATCCAGGAATCTGTCGCCCCGAACGTTTCGGCGCCTCAAAAAGAGATCAACCCGACGGCAACTCAAGTCGAAGGTAACGAGAGCGTCACCCGTAGCCCGACGCCGTCTCCGGATGCGAACGTCACTCGGCCACCGGCACGGGTGACGATCGCTTCGACGATGGAGAGCCCGAGACCGCTGCCCTGAGGGTGATTCCCGCGATGAAACCGCTCCGTCAGGTGGGCGAGCTGTTCGGATGGAATGGCTTCTCCCTGGTTGATGATGTCGATTACCGCCACACCATTCGTTTCATGCGCCTCGATTTCGATCGGCCCGCCAGGCAAACCATGGCGCATCGCGTTCTCGAGCAGATTACGCAGCGCAATCACCAGCAGCGCCTCGGATAACTCCACGTGGATACGGTTTACCGGCTCGTTCCAGTGGCAGCGATCATGGCTGCCGGTTTCCACCATCGCGGTTTCCAGCGCCTCGGCGAGGGGCGTGGGGTCAAGGCTCCCCCGCGTGATCTCATCACTCTCCATGCGGGCCAGCAAAAGCAACTGATCGAGCGTTTTCGTTAGCCGCCCCACGCCTGCCTCGGCCTGTTGCATCGCTTCCCGGCGGGGATCGCCGTCGACGCGTCGTGCGATCTGGAGATGGGTGCGAATGGCGGTCAAGGGCGTGCGCAACTCGTGAGCCGCATCGTCGGTGAAACGTTGTTCCAGCTCGAGCATGCGCCGAGTTCGTGCAAGCAAGGCGTTAAAACCATCGATCAACGGCCTTATTTCTCTTGGCAGCCCACGGACGGGCAATGCCGAGAGGTCATCATGATCGCGCAAGATCAGTCGCCGCTGTAGCTTCGAAACTGGCGATAGCCCACGAGTCACGCCCCACCACAGCGCAACGAGACTGCCGATCAGCGCGAGCAGAAACGGATAGAACGCCGCGCGGCGAACTTGCGCCAACAGCGACTCCCGCTCCTGCAAACGATCCGCCACGGTGATTCGCTTGTCATCATCGACCAGGGTGTAGACACGCCAGCGCTGCTCATTGTAGTAGCGATAGCTGTAACCCTCGTCATTGACCGAAAGAACGTCGTTCATGTCCGGGTGCGTGCCGGCAACTACCTCTCCGCGCAGCGAAGAAATGCGACAGGCAACACCATCGAGCGCGGCGTTGGAAGAGGTTTCGCCTTTCTCGCCGTTCCACCCCGCCGCTGGCGCATGATCTAGCAAGCCTGCCACCATGCGCGCCGATTGTGCCAGGCGCTGATCCAGCGAGCGCTCTAGCTGGGTCGACAGATCGCGCATCGACCACGCCGTCGTGATTCCCCACAGCAGCATCAATGTGATCCCCAGCGTGGCGACGAGGCGCAGGCGCAGACTCATGATGGCGTGCTGCCATGGGATGGCGTATTGGTGGGGAGGGCGCCGAGACGATAACCGACTCCCCGGACCGTCTCGATCACATGGTGCCCCAACTTACGACGCAGCTGATAGATATGCACGTTGAGCGCGTTGCTCTCGATCTCGTCGTCGATGCCGTAAAGGCGATCCTTCAATTGATCAGTACTCAGTATCCCTCCGCGCGCCCGGATCAGCGCTTCCAGCAACATCAATTCGCGACGTACCAACGCCACCGGCACACCATCCAGCGTCACGCTGCGGGCCACGGGGTCCAGCGCCAGACTGCCATGACGCAGCGAGCGGTCGACCTGCCCAGCTGCGCGGCGCAGCAAGGCCTGCAGTCTCGCGGTCAATTCATCCAGATCGAACGGTTTGACCAGATAGTCGTCGGCCCCGCCCTGGAGACCCTCGACACGGCTGACCACGGCATCTTTCGCCGTCAGCATCAGCACTGGCTTGGCAACACCCGCCCGACGCCACTGTTGCAATAGCGTCAGGCCATCGCCATCGGGAAGACGGCGGTCGAGCACGACAGCATCGTAATCGATCGCGGTCAGCGCCCCGCGTGCACCGTCCAGCGTGGCGACGGTATCGACCACGAAGTCGCTCAGTGCCAATCCGGCCTCGACGCCCGCCGCTACTGGTGCGTCATCTTCGACGAGCAGTACGCGCATCCCCATCTCCCTGTTTCATTGCCTCGAAAGCCTATCGCGGCGCAGCCTAACATGCGCCGATGATGCCAGGATGAGATCAGCGAGCGGACGGCAGCGCTGTCTTACTCCCAAGAAGCGCCCACCAGGGCATCAAGCGGAATTTTCAGATAGCGCTTGTCGTTGTCCTCCGGGTCAGGGAGGCGGCCGCCGAGGATATTGACCTGCAGCGCGTGCAGGATCAGCTTCGGCATGGGCAGTTCGCCATCGCGGCGATGGCGCAGTTCGACATATTCAGTCTCGCTGCTCTCGCCGAGACGGTGCTTGTTGTGCTCACGCACCGTGCTCTGCCACTGCGGTTCGCGGCCGTCGGGCATGTAGTCGTGACCGGTAGCTTGCTCGAGGCAGGTATCGATCAGCTCAGGGGAGAGTATATCGGAGAGGCTGGAGAAATCGTCGGGTGCCACCTTGGCGATGGCATGAATGGCGTCGCTGAACTGCATGAATCTTCCCGTACCCGTGGATCTTATACGGGAAGATCTCATCATCAGCCGGGTGAGAACAGGCTTAACTGACTGGCATTAGCGACGTTGGGCCAGCCTTTCGAGAGAGCGAAGGTATTCATGACGGCTCCTTGGGAAAGCATGCCCCCAGAACAATGCCAAATAATTTATAACGTTAAATCAATTGCCAATATAAAGGCCAGCGCATCACCATCGACAAAACCAACGTGGCCGCCTTGCCGGTCATCGTGTAATGACCATCAATCTGGAGCGCTACGGAATGCATCATCACCAACTCGAGGAATGGCAACACGATCACGTTTTCGGCCAAGACCAAAAACAATCCGGCGAAACACGCTCTCTCATCGTCGTCGGCCTGACGCTTGCCATGATGGTTTGGGAGATTTTAGCGGGTGTCCTTTATGGCTCGATGGCGCTTTTGGCCGATGGCCTACATATGGGCTCTCATGCCGTCGCCCTGGGCATTGCGGCCTTCGCCTATGCATACGCTCGCCGGAACGCAGGCAATACACAGTTCTCATTCGGCACCGGTAAGGTCAACGCGCTAGGCGGGTTCGCCGGCGCCATTCTATTAGCCGGTTTCGCACTGTACATGGTGATCGAAAGCATCGACCGCTTTATCCACCCGGTCGCGATCTCGTTCAACGGGGCTATTTTCGTGGCCGTCATAGGCCTGGTCATCAACAGCGTATCGGCCTGGATACTGGGCGGAGAGAATCACGACCACGGCCATAGTCACGACCATCATCATGGACATCATCACGACCACAATCGTCGAGCCGCCTACTTCCACGTACTCGCCGATGCCTTGACCTCGCTGTTGGCGATTGCCGCCCTGTTGGCCGGAAAGTACGCAGGCTGGAACTGGATGGACCCGATTATGGGTATCGTCGGCGCGGTACTCATCACCCGGTGGTCATGGCATCTGTTAAAGGATACCTCCCGCGTGCTGCTTGATCAGCAGCGCAGCGACTTGGAGCAGGGCGTCAGACAAGCCATCGAGAATGATGGCGCACGAATCAGCGACCTGCACCTCTGGGCCATCGGCCCGAATATTCATGCCGCCATCGTCTCGGTCGTGTCGCATGACCCCAAGTCACCTGCCGTCTACAAGCAGCGTATCCAGGCGCGATGCCCATCGTTGGTGCACGTTACCGTCGAGCCGCAGCACTGTGCCGCCGACCCGGAGACCGAGGCTGGAGTAGGGTTAGCCAGCTGAGTGCGGACGAATCTTGATAGTCCTCTTGCGTAAGAGCGAGGCCAGTCGGTTTTCATCGCCCGCCCTCGACGCTACTGGCATCGCCCGGAAGCTGGGTGACCAACGCTTTCAGGAAGTTTTCAGGCTACACGTCTAACCTATCGAGCAAAATCCAACAGACCATTGAGAAAAATGAAAGTCCTACTCGTCGAGGATGACGAACTTCTGGCCGAGAGCCTTGCCGAGCTGCTGGACGACGCCGGCTACCGTACCGACATTGCGCCCAGTATGAAATCGGCAGCCGCGCTATCGGCTAGCGAGGACTACACGCTGGTGATTCTAGACCTTGGTCTACCAGACGGCGCGGGGGTAAGCCTACTTGCCGGTTGGCGGAGGGTTAAATGGTCGGTGCCGATACTGATTCTGACCGCGAGAGATAGCTGGATGGACAAGGTCGAGGGGCTTCGCGCTGGCGCAGACGACTACGTCACCAAGCCTTATCACGAACAAGAGTTGCTGGCCCGGTTGCAGGCGCTACTGCGCCGCCAAGCACATACTTTCTCAACCCTTCTGGAGGTCAACGATATTCGTCTCGACGAGGCACGCCAGCAGTTCAGTCTGGCACACCAGGAGTGGCAAACGTTGACCTCCACCGAATTTCGGCTGCTGCGCTATCTGATGCGCCACCCCGATCGCGTTCACTCCAAGCGCCACTTGCTCGACCAGCTCTACGCTCTCGAACAGGACGCTGCAGCGCCCAATCTCGTCGAAGTCTACATCGGCAGGTTACGTCACCGGCTCGGACGCGAGCGTATCGTGACTCGGCGCGGCGAGGGGTACATGCTTGTCTCGGCCTAACTGGCGAAGCCTGCGCCTGCGACTGCTGGGCAGCCTGGGCCTGGCCGCACTGGTGATGGTGGGCAGCACGTGGGTGCTGCATGGACTGCTGCTGAACCAGTTGGCGCGAAATTTTCTCGCTGATCGCCTGCAGCAGGAGTCCGAACTGGTCGTACGTCGTCTACGCATAGACGGGCCAGGAGCCTTATCACTGCCACCCGACGCTAGCCCCGCTGATACCTCTCACCATTTCTACCTGTTGCGTACCCAAAACCGTATTTACAGCACCTATGATGCGCTGAAGTCATTGCCGGTTCAGGAGTCAGCAGAAGGCGCCCAACTGGTGCGTTGGCGTGGTCATCACCTGTTGTTATGGCGGACTCGATTCTCTCTGGGTGGCGAACCGGCCACCCTGACGGCAGGGGAGGATTTTGCCGGTATCGAGCGAGGATTGACCAGACTGCACTGGTGGATCGGTGCGGCGGCCCTGGCACTGCTGCTAATGCTGGTGTTGCTCAACCTGTTTGCGGTCAACCGGGCCCTGCGCCCGTTCGGTCAGCTGTCCCGCCAGCTCATTGAGCTGCAACGCGGCGAACGCCGTCGTCTAGACATCAAGACCGTTTCCGAGCTGAAAGCTCCGATCGATCAACTCAATACGCTTCTCGACGAACATGAACGTCGTCAGCAGCGCTCACGGGAGTCACTCGCCAACTTGTCTCATGCCATCAGGACCCCCCTGACGGCAGTCATGCAGGCCCTGCGCTCGAAGCGGGCGCTGAATGAGACACGCCGAACGCGCATCCTCGAACGGCTCGATGATATCGACGAGAAGCTGGAGAGCGAGCTGCGCCACTCGCGTATCGCCGGCCAGTCTACCGGTCAGCAACATACCGGCATGGCAGAGGTAATCTCCCTGCTGGAAATGTTTCGCACCCTTTATCCCGACCGAGTCTTCGTTCTCGATGATACCGCCGTCGTTGATTTCCAGATGCCCCTGGAACGTCAGGACGGTATGGAGATGCTGGGTATCGTGCTCGACAACGCTGGAAAATGGGCGCGACAACGCGTCGAACTGACTCTGCTTGCCTCGCCGTGCCGCCTGAGACTCGAGGATGATGGCCCAGGTGTACCCGACGCCATGCTAGAGCGGCTAGGGCAGCGCGGTGTGAGGCTCGATGAACAGTACCGTGGGCATGGCCTAGGGCTCTCCATTCTGGCACAGCTCGCCGACCGTTACGGCGCTCGTGTGACCTATGACCGGTCACGGCTGGGCGGGCTGCGTGTCGAAATCACTCTGACCTCTTCCTAAAACACACTGCCGATATCTTCTCAGGCGGCATTTCCTTTCAGCGTATTTTCAGGCTGCCGGAGTCTACTGACTACCCATGATTGCCAAGGCTCAGAACGGTGGTCATGTCACATTAGATCGTCCCCGGCTATCGTTCGCCGTCGACAGACTCGGTTTATTCCAGGCCGGGAGAAAGCAAAAGATCGTGCTGAATCAAGTGCTGGTCACACGCCCCTAGAATTTCGGATAGGCACGCCATTGGAACTTCAGGAAAGGAACGTCATGAAACATCGCTCGATCGATGGCGATCGTCGCCGTCTTCTGATCGCGCTAGCGGGCACCGGTGCGCTGGCAGGGCTGGAGTCGTTGCTACCGAGCTACGCGCGGGGCGACGCCCTCTCGCCCCGAAGTGGAATCGCCGCTCAAGTGGTGGGCGGCCAACCCCGCCCAGTCTTGCTGGATTTCGACGTACGTCGTGAACGGGTAGACATTGCCGGTGGCCACGGTAGCGGCATCACCATCAATCATTCGATCCCTGCGCCGCTAATCGAACTGTGGGAGGGACAAGGGGCGCGCCTGCGTATCCACAACCACCTCGATCAGGATACCTCTATCCACTGGCACGGTTTGATGCTGCCATTCGAGATGGACGGTGTGCCAGGCGTTTCATTTCCCGGCATCGCACCCGGCGATAGCTTCGAAGCGATATTCCCCGTGCGGCAGAGCGGTACCTATTGGTATCACAGTCACTCCGGCTTGCAGGAGCAGATCGGGCTGACTGGCCCGCTTGTCATTCATCCCGCGACACCACACCGAGTACAGACCGATCGTGAATACGTGATCATGCTCAACGACTGGACCTTTGAAGACCCGGATCGGGTGATGGCACGGTTGAAAAGCCAGAGCGATTATTACAACTACAACGAACGCACGGCAGGCGATTTCTTCGAGGCCGTGGAGAAGGATGGCTGGATGTCGACGCTCCGGGATCGGCTCGCATGGAATAACATGCGTATGAGCCCTAATGATATCGCCGACATCACAGGATCAACCTATACCTACCTGATGAACGGCCGCCACTCGGCGGTGGGATGGGAAGGACTATTCCAGCCAGGAGAGCGCATACGACTGCGGGTCATCAATGCCTCGGCCATGACCTACTTCAACTTCCGTATTCCCGGCCTGTCGATGACAGTGGTTGGCGCCGACGGCCAGGAAGTGGAGCCGGTAGAGACCGATGAGTTCCAAATCGGTGTCGCGGAAACCTTTGACGTCGTGGTCGAACCCCAAGCCGGCACCGCCTATACGCTGATGGCGGAATCCATGGATCGCAGCGGCTACGCGCGAGGCACCTTGGCGCCTCGCGCCGGCATGCGGGCGGCGGTACCGGCATTGAGAGAACCACCCCAACGCACCATGATCGACATGGGTATGAACATGACGGACGGCGCCATGGGCGGCATGGCCGCCGGTACCATGACCGGTATGGACCATGGAGAGGGAGAGAACAGTGCCATGGGCGGCATGAACGATAGCGGCATGTCGGGTATGAGTCATGGCAAAGGGGGACAAAGTGGCATGGGCGGCATGAACGATGGTGCCATGTCGGGTATGAACCACGGCGGAGGGGGACATGACGCCATGGCCGGGATGGCTGGCATGGGTGTCGGCGATCCCGGGCCAGTCGTGGCACGCCATGAACCCGGCGGTCATGGTCCCGGCAACCTCAACGTGGCCGAGGTGCAACGCGACCGGCTCGGTGAGCGGGGCACCGGGCTCGAGGCTGTCGATCATCGCGTACTCACCTACAGCCAGTTGCGCAACGTTAAGCCGATGCGCGACCGACGCCCGCCGTCGCGGACGATCGAGCTACACCTGACCGGCAATATGGAGCGCTACATATGGTCGTTCGACGGCGTGAAATACTCTGACGCCGCGCCGATCGACATCGTGCTGGGTGACCGCATTCGCCTGATCCTGGTCAACGACACCATGATGGAGCATCCCATCCACCTGCACGGCATGTTCATGGAGCTGGAGAACGACCAAGGGGATTACCTGCCATTCAAGCATACAATTAGCGTGCTACCGGCTTCGCGTGCATCTCTGTTAATCACCGTCGATGAGCCAGGACGCTGGGCCTTCCACTGCCATATGCTTTACCACATGGAAGCCGGGATGTTCCGGGTGGTACGGGTAGCCCCGGCGGAGGCGTTCGATCATGTTTAACGGCAAAATCACGTACCGTGGCGCATTTCTGATCACCGCCCTCTGGTTGCCCGCCATCGCCGTCGCCGACGATCACGGTCGTGCCAACGTGGACGAGGTCATCCCCGACGGATCCCTGAATGAACGTAGCGGCTCTCCCACTGAGTGGAACGAGCCGATACATGACGACGCGCTATTCAGCCAAATAATGATTGATCGGCTCGAATACCGTGACAGTAACGGTGCACCCAATGCGTGGTTATGGGATGCACAAGGCTGGATCGGCAACGACACTAACCGGTTCTGGTGGAAAAGCGAGGGCGATGGCCCAGTCGACGGTGGCAGCCCCGAAAATAGCGACCTCCAACTGCTCTACAGCCGCCTGGTTTCGCCGTTCTGGAACTTGCAGGCTGGCGTACGCCAGAGCTTCAATCCGGATCCCGACCGACGCTTTGCGGTCGTGGGCTTTCAGGGTCTGGCGCCGCTGATGGTGGAAACCGACACCGCTCTATACGTCAGTGACGAGGGTGATGTCAGCGCAAGCGCCGAGTTCGAATACGAAATGAGACTCACCCAACGACTGATCCTGCAGCCACGGCTGGAACTCTCCGCGTCGTTCCAGGATGTGCCTGAGTACGACCTTGACCGCGGTATCAACAGTAGCGAGCTCGGCCTGCGATTGAGCTACGACCTGATGCGCGAATTTAGCCCCTACGTAGGGATCAGTCATGAACGCAACTACGATGAAAATGAATCGACAACGGCAATGGTCGTGGGTTTGCGCGCCTGGTACTGAGCGTCAAATCACGCGAATGAACGAGGATCATAATGGCATCGTTACCATGGAAGGACACACCAACGCACTACGGCCGGACCAGCCGCTGGCTACACTGGAGAATCGGCGCTCTGCTGATTTGGCAACTCGGCGGCATGACAGCCAAGGTGCTATAGGGGCATGCACCATGGGTACAGGCTTGGCGTTCTACC
>NZ_CEXLVS010000018.1:20784-27063 GCF_982684285.1 Salinicola sp.
ATCGGCCGCTGGGAACGTTGCTGTTGGGGCTGATCGCGCTTCGCGCACTCTGGGCGCTGATCAATCTGCCTCGCCGCCCCGCCTATGCCGGCAAACTGGGAAGAATAGCGGCTTTTTCTTATCTACTACTCTATCTGCTGATACTGGGAATACCCGCCCTCGGGCTCTACATGACTTGGCTCGGCGGCCAGCCCTTCACGCCGCTGGGCATTCCGCTATTCGACGGTGGCAGCGCCAACAGCAAGCGCATGATGTTCGCTCGCCAGTGGCATGGCTGGCTGGGCTGAACCCTGCTAACGCTGATTATCGTTCATGCCGGTATGGCACTGCTTTGGCACGGCCTGATACGCCGTGACGGCATAATCCGCCGAATGACCGGGCCCCGGCGCCACTGATATTTGTTCAACCCAAGGCGCCGAGGGCTGTCAGGCAGCAGCGATGGGGTTGTGCAGTATCCGCACTAAACCAACCAATGCTACTTTTGTGATTTTTGAGCGGTTAAGAGAGATAGTATCTATCTCTCTAGATAATGAACACTAAACAGAGCGGCGTCATCGACCCACTCAGCTCTAGCTTGAAAGCCCGCACGTCCAGCTAAAGCCTGGAATCCCTCGATCGTGTATTTATAGGAATTCTCGGTATGCAGGGTCTCTCCCGCCTCGAAGCGGAAGACCTCGCCGGCCACCTCGATCTCCTGGATAATATCGCTGACCAGGTGCATCTCGATACGCGACTGTGCTTCGTTGTAGAACGCCAGATGCGAAAAGCGTTTCGGATCGAGATCGGCCTCGAATTCGCTGCGCAGCCGCTCGAGCAGATTGAGGTTGAAGGCGGCCGTTACCCCCGCTACATCATTGTAGGCGGCGTTGATGATTGTGTTGTCCTTGACCAGGTCGACGCCGACCAGCAGGCCACTGCCCGCAGGCAGCAATGAGTGCAGGCCCTGTAGAAATGACTCCGCTTCCTGCGGTGTGAAGTTGCCGATGCTCGAGCCGGGAAAGAACGCTACCGGATGATCACACGCCATTCCTTCGGGCATCGTCATGCGCCGAGAAAAGTCGGCACAGGCGGCATGAACCTCCAGCCAGGGATAATCGGCTGCGAGACGGCGTGTACTATCCAGCAGGAAATCACGGGAAATATCGATACCCAGATAGCGCGTCGGTCGCACCGCCTCGAGCAACAGGCGAACCTTGCGGCTCGCTCCGCTACCCAGCTCGATCAGT
The DNA here is from genome assembly GCF_982684285.1 of Salinicola sp. Classification (NCBI taxonomy): domain Bacteria; kingdom Pseudomonadati; phylum Pseudomonadota; class Gammaproteobacteria; order Oceanospirillales; family Halomonadaceae; genus Salinicola; species Salinicola sp. The sequence goes on from NZ_CEXLVS010000018.1 coordinate 22,011, forward strand.
GTGGCGTCCCGCCCCACCACATTGGCGATGTCATCGGCGGCATCGCGCAGGATCGCTTCTTCCGTGCGTGTGGGATAATACTCTGGCTGTACGCAGATCTGGTCGAACAGCTCCGAACCGCGCAGATCATAGAAGAACTTGGGCGATGCCGTCTTGGGCGTCGACCTCAGGCCTTGAAGCAGCTCGTCTCGTAGCGACATCGAGGCAACCGGAGGCTGCTGATCGTAGAAGTGCACGGCCGTTGCCGTGTTCGACATCATGGTCATGCTCGTGCCTCCTGTGCCAGACGGAATCCGGAAAATGCCCAGCGGGCGTGCGGGGGGAAAAAGTTTCGATAAGTGGGACGGATATGATCCTCCGGCGTTGCGCAACAGCCGCCTCGCAAGACCATCTGCCCCGACATGAACTTGCCGTTGTACTCGCCCAGGCTCCCCGGCAGCGTCTTGAACCCTGGATAAGGCCGATAGGCGCTGCCGGTCCACTCCCAGACATCGCCGAACATCTGTCCCGGTACTTCTGTTAGCACTGCCGCTGCCACAGGCTGCAGATGGTCCTGCTCGACGAAGTTACCCTGCATGGGTACATCACCAGCTACCGCTTCCCACTCAGCTTCGGTCGGCAGCCGGGCTCCGGCCCACTGGGCATAGGCCTCGGCCTCAAAGAAACTGACGTGGCAGACAGGCGCATTCAGATCGACCGGCACCAGGCCGCCCAGCGTAAAGTGATGCCAGATGCCATCTCGCTCGACCCAATAGAGCGGTGACTTCCACCCCTCGGTCTTGACCGTGGCCCAGCCGTCCGCCAACCAATGATCGGGCCTGTCGTATCCTCCCGCCTGCATGAACGCGAGGAACTCGCCATTGGTCACCGGGCGGTCGGTGATCTGGAAGGCTTCGACGAACTGACGGTGTCGCCCCATCTCGTTGTCGTAGGCAAAACCCTTCTCGGCTTCATCATGCCCAATCAGCCGAACCCCGGCGGGATAGCCATGCCACCGAAGCTCGCCGGCCTCAAGTGCGGACGGCGGCGCCAGGTCGTCTCGGTAGACGGGGCCGAGCGGGTTCTGGGCCAGAATATGCTTGATATCCATGAACAGCAGCTCCTGGTGCTGCTGCTCGTGAGGGAGTCCCAGTTCGACACGCCGGAGGATCTCCGGCAGGTGTTCCTGCGGTGGGTCGTTGAGTAGTTCTTCCATCGCACGGTCAATATGCGCGCGATAGCGATAGACGTCGTCAACGGTAGGTCGTGAAATCATGCCGCGGTCGGAACGCGGAAACGGCGTACCGTGGGTCTCGTAATAGGAGTTGAAAAGGTAGTCGTACGCGGGATCGAGAGTCTGATAAGCGGGATGAAAAGGCTCAAGGATAAACGCTTCGAAGAACCAGCTGACATGGGCGAGATGCCACTTGGGCGGACTGACGTCCGACATGCTCTGCACCATGTAGTCTTCCTTGTGCAGCGGCGCGCAGATCATTTCGGTGGCGGCACGGACCCGCTGATAGGCGCGTAGCCATTCTTTCGCGTGGATGCTATCGGGCGTTTCGATAGCCAAATCTTGAGCAGGTGACATAAGTGATTCCCTCCTGAGTACAACTCCATGAATGGCTAACAGGCATACTCGGCCTGCTAGCCGCTACATCGCGAATCCGATGGCACTTGTATATTCGACCAGGACTTCCGCCCCCAAGCCAATAGCCAGGATCAATAGGCCGGCAATGACCATCGTGATCCTCGTCCATTGGCCTGGCAGCACATGAACGACGGGCCTGGAATTGGCGAACATCATTGAGGCAACGATGCGCAGATAATAAAACAGCGAGACGACGGTATTGGCGGCGGCCGCGAATGCCAGCCAGGCGTATCCTCCTTCGAGCGTGACCTTGAATAGCATCAGCTTGCCGAAAAACCCGACAAGCGGCGGGATACCGACCAGAGACAGCAACGACATGATCAGAACCACCGTGGCGATCGGCGCCTTTTTCACCAACCCTTGGTAATCCTCCAATGCGGTGCGCCCTCTCAGGTATGTGACCACAGCGAAGGCCGCCAGATTGGCAATGGCGTAGCTCGCGAGAAACAACACCAATGCGGGCAAAGCCTGATCGCCAACGCCCATTACCACGATCGCCATCAGGGCATATCCGGACTGGGAGACCGATGACCAGCCCAGCAGGCGCCGCACGTCTGTCTGCCGCAGTGCAGCCACATTGCCCAGCGTCATGGTCGTGACAGAGATCACAGCGACAATCGCTCGCCAGGCGACGTCTGGCGGTAGCAGGGACACAAAGCGCGCCAACGCGACGGCGGCGCCAATTTTGGGGATCACGGTCAGAAAGGCAGCTGCCGGGGCCGGTGAGCCCTGGGCGACATCGGGCATCCAGGCATGGGCCGGGAAAGCTGCCAGCTTGAAAGTCAGGCCCAGCACGATACAAGCGGTGGCGATGGTCAGTGCCAGGCTGTCACTTCCTCCAGCCAGCCCCTGGGCGACTTCCGTATAGCCGGTATTGCCGGTCAGGCCGAACACCACCACCACACCGATCGTCAGCAAGGCATTGGTGAGAGCGCCGATCAGAAAATACTTCATGCCGGCTTCCAGAGCGGGCGCCCAGCCACGGTGATAGGCAGCCAATGGGTAACTGGCCACCGAGGACAACAGCACGCCCAGCACCAACTCCATGGTGTCGCTGGCCGACGCCATCATGACGACGCCCAGCAGGGCGAACAGGAGCAATGCGTAGTACTCACCATGTCGGCGATCGGTCTGCATCCATTCAGGCGACATCGCGACGACCAGCGCCCCGGCGATCAGCACCACCAGCTTGCTGGAGATCGCCACACCATCCAGCGCCCAGACCCCGGAGAACGTCAGCTGCGGCGGTCCATCCCACTGCGCAAGAGTCAGCCCCGCACTAAGGGCAATCGTCAGCAGGGCCAGAACGGCTGCCCAGTGATGCTGTTGCTGCCGAGTAAAGGTAGCGAACAGAACAATGATCACGGCGCCAAGCGTCAGACTGATTTCCGGCAGTACGTCACCGATAGGCATCAGTGGCCTCCCACCAACAGCGTCGCGGAGGCTTCTATCAACGTCAGCAGGAACTGCGGAGCGACGCCGATAACCACGAAACCTGCCGATAGCACGGCGAGCACTCCCCACTCTGTGGCATGCAGATCCTCGAACTGGTCCCAGCGTTGAGGCATCGTTCCGAAGAATAGTTTCTGCAACATCTGTAAAAACAAGGCAGCCGTGACCAGAATGCCCAGCACGCCAATGACGGCAAGCCAAGGATAGACGCCAAAGGTACCGACAAAGATATGGAATTCCGCCACAAAGCCGGCCAGGCCAGGAAGGCCTAGACTGGCAAACGACGCGAGCACGGCAAACGCGGTCAGCAGCGGGGCCTGCCGGAGCAGCCCCCCATAACTGTCCAGATCGTACTCCTCGGTGCGCTGCCAGAACGAGCCACAGATCAGGAACAGCGCCCCGGTAATCAGGCCGTGCGCCACCATTTGCACCGTGGCCCCTACCAGAGCCAACTCACGAGCGTATCCCGCCTCCTGAACCAATGCGCCAGCCACCGCAATCCCGAGCACCGTATAGCCCATGTGATTGATCGAGGTGTAGGCAATACGTCGCTTCAAATTCTTCTGGCCGAGTGCCACGAAGGCGCCATAGAGAATGGATACGACAGCCAAAAGCGCGATGATCAGGGCATAACGGGAGAACGTCTCTGCCATCATCGAAAACGGAATGCGGATGATCCCGTAAGTGCCCATCTTGAGCAGCACTCCGGCAAGGATCGCCGAGGCCGGACCCGGGGCATCGACATGCGCTTGCGGCAGCCACGTATGGACGGGCACGACCGGCGTCTTGATGGCGAAGCCAAGCATCAGGGCGAGGAACACCAGACCGCCAGTGACTCCCGCCCCCGCGAGTGGCTGCTGTTCGATCAGCACACGCATGTCAAAGGTATGCGGTTCGACCGATAGATAAAGCCCGATGATCGCCAACAGCAGCAGCAGCGAGCCGCAGAAGGTGTAAAGAAAGAACTTGAATGCGGCTAGCTGAGCCTGGCCGTGCCCCCATCGACCGATCAGGAAAAACATTCCCACTAGACTCAAATCGAAAAAGACATAGAAGAGCAGCAAGTCCAACGCCAGAAAGACCCCGAGTGACACGGACTGCAGAAAAAGCATCCAGGCATAGTACTGCCGAGGCTGGTTCTGGGTGTTGACGGGGTAAGCGATACTGGCAGCGAAGACAACTGCGCTCATCGTCGCCACGGCCAGCGCAATGCCATCCACGCCCAACCTGTACCCCATACCCAGGCTGGGGACCCAGGGCACCTCCTCGACGAACTGGAAGAGAGCACCTTGCAGGTCGAACTGTAGCCACACCCAGGCCAGTAACAATACGGGTAACACCGAGACCACGATGGCAAACAGGCGAGCCGTGGCCTCGGTCCAACGGCATGAAATAGCGAGTACGAGAGCCCCCAGCATGGGGAGTCCCAAGGCTGCAGTGAGAATCAAAGGAGCGCTCCTATGCCCAGGATTATCAGGATCGCGGCGAGTCCTGCCGCGATGCCGGTGTAGTAATGATGCGTTTGGCCGGTGTGGGCCTGGCGCGCCGATTGACCCACCCAGTCGATACCTTTCGCCAGCTGGCTCGTCGCGCCATCGAGCACACCTTCGCCACGACGATCGCCCATTTTGGCCAGCCATGCTCCGAAACGGGCACTGGCTTGGATACCCGCATCCACCACGCGATCATCGAAGCGCGCGAGGCCATGGCTGAACGCCATCATTGCGCCCACACCACGTTCGGCCAACGTCGGCAGGCCGAACCAGTCCGCCAACTCGGTACGCCTGGCACTTTGTCGACCTGAGTCTGATACCTCACGACGTACCGCCCAGACACCCAGGACAATGCCCGACGCCACCAACAGTAGCGATACGATCAGTTCCCATGGCTTGGATCGGGGAAGATCGACTGATAAGAGATCAGCAAGACGGGTTCCGACACCAGGCCACCAGAGTAATGACAGCACCAGCG
>NZ_CEXLVS010000019.1:0-820 GCF_982684285.1 Salinicola sp.
CCCGGCGACGCCGGCGATCATCGCCGAGACGACGAACAGTGCGAGTTTGACGTGATCGACCCGGTAGCCGATGAAGCGCACCCGCGCCTCGGCATCGCGGGTCGCCACGCTGACCCGGCCGAGGCGCGAGACGGTGATCGCCCGGCACAGCCAGAACGCCAGCAGCACCGCCATGCCGGAAGCCACGAACAGCGCCACGGTCATGCCTTCGCTCGCCAGCGAGAAGCCCAGCAGTTCGTAGAAGCGTGTCAGCCCCGTGCTGCCGCCCATGCCCATCTCGTTGCGGTTGAACGCCAGCATCAGCGCGAAGGTCAGCGCCTGGGTGATGATCGAGAAGTAGACGCCGGTGACCCGCGAACGAAACGCCAGCCAGCCGAACGCCAGCGCCAGCAATCCCGGTGCCAGCAGGATCGCCAGTGCCGCCACCGGAAAGTAGGTCATGATCGACTGCCAGCCGGGCAGCGGCGAGGTCTGGGCGTTGAGGTAGAGCCCCATGGCGTAGCCGCCCAGGGCAAAGAAGGCGCCATGCCCCAGACTCAGGATGCCGAGATAGCCCCAGATCAGATCCACCGCCAGGGCCAGCAGCATGTAGGTGAAGTACTTGCCCAGCAGCGCGACGGTCGCCCCGCTGACGTGCAGCGCGCTCGACGCCGGCAGCGCGTTGAGGATCAGCACCACCAGCATGCCGACGATCAGCGCGAAAGTGGTCACCAGCGTCGAGCGGGACAGGAACGCCTGCCGGGATCGATCGCGTTCCTGCGGTACAGCCTGGATCGTCATGAGGTTCGTCCCTTGGGTGCGAAGATGCCCTGCGGGCGCT
>NZ_CEXLVS010000019.1:856-27016 GCF_982684285.1 Salinicola sp.
ACGCCGACCAGCACGATGATCTTGGCCAGCACGGCACCGACCCACGGCTGCAGCACCTGATTGATGACACCGAGCGACATGCCGGCGACCAGCGTTCCCCATAGATTGCCCACGCCACCGAAGACCACGACCAGAAAGGAGTCGACGATGTAGCCCTGCCCCAGATTGGGCCCGACGTTGGTCAACTGCGACAGGGCGACGCCGGCGAGACCGGCCACGCCCGCACCGAGGCCGAACGTGAGCATGTCGACCCGGGTGGCGCGCACGCCCATGGCGCGCGCCATCGCCCGGTTCTGGGTCACCGCGCGCACTTCCAGTCCCAGCCGGGTGTAGCGCATCAGCGCCCAGAGCGCGGCGAAGACCGCCAGGCAGAACAGCAGCACGCCAAGACGGTTGAGGGTCAGCGACAGCGCCTCGTTGATCTGCCACGCCCCCTGCAGCCACTCCGGCGAGGTCACCCGACGGTTGAGCGGCGAGAACACCGTGCGCACCAGTTGCTGCAGCACGAGGCTGAGGCCGAACGTGGCCAGCAGCGTCTCCAGCGGGCGCCCCTTGAGGAAGCGGATCACGGTGCGCTCGATGACGACGCCGAACCCGCCGGCGACCAGGAATCCGCCGGGAATCGCCAAGGCCAGCGCCAGGCCCGGCTGGCCGGGGAGCGCCTGCTGGATCAGCCAGGTGGTGTAGGCGCCGATCATGATCAGCTCGCCATGGGCCATGTTGATCACGCCCATCACGCCGAAGGTGATGGCCAGGCCGATGGCGGCGAGCACCAGAATCGAACCGGCGCTCAGGCCGAAGAACAGGGTCTGTACGCGATCGTACCAGGCGCGCTTGCTCTCGATGCCGTCGAGTACCGACTGCGCCTCGGCGGCGAGCGCGGAATCACCGGCGGCGATCGGGGTCAACGCGTTGCGCACGCGGGTGTCGAGGTTGCCCCGCAGCGCGTCCAGCGCCTCGGCATCGCCTTGCTGGAGATCGTAGAGCGCCAGCGCCACATCGAGCTGGCCGCGGACGGCATCGCTCTCTTCGTCGTCGCGCATCCCGCGCACACGATCGGCGTTGTCGGCCGTGACTTCGCCGACCAGGCGCTGCGCTGCCGACAGCCGAGAGGCTTCATTGCCAGCGCTCAGCGACAATGAAGCGAGCAGCCCCTCGATCCGCGTGCGCAGCTCGTTGTTGATCTTGAAGATGTCCACGGTGCGCCGGGTGCCGGTACCGGCATCCTCGAAGGTGATGGCATCGATGATCGGCCATTCGCGGCCACTGTCGTCGGTGACGATATAGAAACGATCGCCACGACGCTCCTTGCCCAGGCGGCCGTCGAGCAGCGCCTGCAACCAGCGCGTCTTCTGCTCGGCGCCACTCTCGGCGATCGCCTGGGCGGCGTCGCCCTTGGCCTGAAAACTGCCGGTATCGAGCGCCCCCAGCAGCGCCCGTGGCTCTCCTTCCGCCTGCGCCTGGGGCTCGCCCTTCGACGCTTGCACCTGCGATTCGCCGGAGGCGGCCGAAGCCTCTGAACCGATACCCAGACCGCAGGCCATCAACAGGCACAGCAGCATGGGAATCGTGAGCCTGCGCCTCGGCGCCGGGCCTTTCCATCCTGTGGTAAAGCTCATGATGTCGCCCTCGAACACGGTCTGCCATCAGCTCCAAACAGCGACACCGACGCCCCGGGCGGGCATCGGTGTCGGCAGAACCGGCTCAGTCGGCGCCCGGGCCGTCTTCGCAGGTCATCGACTCGACGTCGAGCTTGCCGCAGCGCAGCGGGGCTCTCCAGTCGCTGATCAGATTCTTCGACTCCGGCAGGTAATCCGACCAGGCGTCACCGGCGACGGTCGTCGGCGTCTGCCAGACCACGCTGAACTGCCCGTCGTCCTGGATCTCGCCGATCATCACCGGCTTGGTGATGTGGTGATTGGGCATCATGGTGGAAGCGCCACCGGACAGATTGGGTACGGTCACGCCGATGATCGAATCCTTGACCGCGTCGACATCGGTGGTCCCGGCCTTCTCGACCGCCTGGGTCCACATGTTGAAGCCGATGTAGTGCGCCTCCATCGGATCGTTGGTCACCGCCTCGTCATTGCCGGTGTAGGCGACCCAGTCGTCGATGAAGTCGTAGTTGGCATCGCTGTCGACGCTCATGAAGTAGTTCCAGGCCGCCATGTGGCCGACCAGCGGCGCGGTATCGATCCCGGTCAGCTCCTGCTCGCCCACCGAGAACGCCACCACGGGGATATCGCCCGCCGAGATGCCCTGGTTGGCTAGCTCGTTGTAGAACGGCACGTTGGCGTCGCCGTTGATGGTCGAGACCACCGCCGTCTTCCGCCCCTGGCTGCCGAAATCCTTGACCTGGGAGACGATCGACTGCCAGTCGCTGAAACCGAACGGCGTGTAGTTGACCATGATGTCGTCGTCGGCAACGCCATTCGCCTTGAGATAGGCCTCCAGAATCTTGTTGGTGGTGCGCGGATAGACGTAGTCGGTGCCCAGCAGCGCCCAGCGTTCCACACCCTGGCTCATCAGGTAGTCGACCGCCGGAATCGCCTGCTGGTTGGGGGCTGCGCCGGTGTAGAAGATGTTCTCGGAGGACTCCTCGCCTTCATACTGCACCGGGTAGAACAGCAGCCCATCGAGCTCTTCGACCACCGGCAGCACCGCCTTGCGCGAGGCCGACGTCCAGTTGCCGAAGATGACGTCGACACGGTCGTCGCCGGTCAGCATGTCACGGGCCTGTTCGGCGTAAAGCGACCAGTCCGAGGCCGGATCCATCACCCCCGGCTCCAGTTGGCGACCGAGCAGGCCGCCGGCCTCGTTCTGCTTGTCGATCAGCATCAGCATCTCGTCTTTCAGCGTCGACTCGCTGATCGCCATGGTGCCGGAGAGCGAGTGCAGGATTCCGACCCGGATCGGGCCCTGGTCCTGCGCCGCTTCCTGGGCGAGGGCGGTACTACCGAAACCGGCCAGCCCCAGCACGATGCTGGAACCGGCAAGCCACTTGCGAAGGGAGGTTGTTGTCATCGGATTCTCCTGGTCATGACCCTTGGTGATCGGCCTGATGATCCAGACCCGGCCACGGGCATGGATCTCGACTGGACAACCCGATGCATTTTTCGTGCCTTGATGACTGATCGCGAGAATCTTGTATACAAAAATCGGGAAAGACAGCCAAAATTCGACAAAATGGCCGTTATTGGTGCACGCAGGAAGCGTCTATCGCACGCCTCCTCGCTTTGCTGGTGCAGTCGGGGCTCCCGCCGGCCGAATCCTGCACCGCAATGGGTACGAAAACGCCGCCACGGAATGCGAATGCGCCATGGAGGTGCAGGGGTGTTTCAGGCGATCCGCCGAAACCGCCTCCGAGGCCTCAGAAATACGACGCCTCGAACGCCATCAGACCTGACGGTCCCGCCGCGATCTGGCGCTCCAGCGCTTCGGCCTGCGGTAACTGACGGCTCAGGAAGTGCTGCCCTACGATCAACTTCGCGCGATAGAAATCGGCCCCGGATGGACCCTGGTGGGCCAGGCCTCGCTGCGCTGCGCGAGCCGCCTTCCACCACATCCAGGTGTAAACCGCATAGCCCACCAGATGCAGGTAATCATGGGCTGCCGCGCCCGCCGCTGCCGCATCCGCTCCGGCCGCCTCGATCACGGCGTCGCTGACTCGCTCGAGCCGGCTCAGCTCGGTTTCGAGCGCCTCCCGGAACGGCCGCAATTCGGGGGACCCGATAGAGTCACCGTCGAGATCCGCCCTGATCCACCCGGCAAGGCGCTCGACGTAAGCTCCCCGGTTGCGCGTCAGCTTGCGGCCGATCAGATCCATGGCCTGAATGCCGTTGGTGCCCTCGTAGATCATCGCGATTCGCGCATCGCGCACGAACTGCTCGGCGCCCCATTCGACACAATAGCCGCTGCCACCGTAGAGCTGCTGGGCCTCCACCGTGGTCTCGAAGCCGCGGTCGGTCAGAAACGCCTTGGCCACCGGGGTGAGCAGCGCGACCAGCTCCCCGGCCTCCTCGCGCACCTGGTCATCGGGATGATATTTGGCGCGATCGAGTTCACGAGCGACAAAGGCGGCAAACAGTCGACCGCCTTCGTTCCAGGCACGAGCGTTGAGCGCCATGCGCCGCACGTCCGGATGGACCAGAATCGGATCGGCGGCCTGATCGGGCTCGGCAGCAGCACCCGGTGCACGGCTCTGGCGACGCTCACGGGCAAAGGCGACGGCGCTCTGATAGGCGACGTCGCCCAATCCGAGCCCCTGGATGCCGATCGAGAGCCGCTCGTAGTTCATCATCGTGAACATCGTCGCCAGGCCCTGATGGGGCGCGCCAATCAGGATCCCCTCTGCGCCCTCGAAATGCATCACGCAGGTGGCGCTGCCGTTGATACCCATCTTGTGCTCGAGCCCGCCACAGACCACCCCGTTCGCCTCCCCCAGCGAACCGTCGTCCAGCACCCGGCGTTTCGGTACCAGGAACAGCGAGATCCCCTTGGCGCCCGGGGGCGCATCCGGCAGCTTGGCCAGCACCAGGTGGACGATGTTCTCGGTCAGGTCATGCTCCCCGCCGGTGATCCAGATCTTGCTGCCGGTGACCGCGTAACGGCCGCCATCGATGGGCACCGCCCGAGTCCTGATCAGCCCAAGATCGGTGCCGCAGTGCGGTTCGGTCAGGCACATGGTGCCCAACCAGTCGCCGGCGTAGAGCCGCGGCAGATAGCGGGCCTTGACCGCGTCGTCGGCGTAAGCGTCGAGCAGCAGCCCGGCACCGTTGTTGAGTGTCAGATAGAGGGCGAAGCCGGTGTTGCTGGCGTAGAGCAGTTCGTCGAAGCCCTGGGTCAACAGTTTCGGCAGACCCTGCCCACCGTAGGCAGGGTTGCCGCCAAGGCCGCACCACCCGCCCCGCGCCATCTCCTGAAAGGCTTGGCGAAACCCGCCCGGCGTGGCCACCGCGCCGTCCGATATCACGCACCCCTCGGCGTCTCCAAGCTGATTGAGCGGAAACAGCTCCGCTTCGGCCAGGCGAGCGGCCTCCTCGAGGACGGCATCGGCCAGCTCGGCGTTGAAATCGGCGGTCGCCGGCATGGCCTGCCACTCCTGCTCGGCCTGAAACACCTCTTCACGGACGAACCGCATGTCCACGAGCGGCGCGCGATAGTCTGCCATTCGAACTCTCCCGGAGATTCAAACATTCGTTTAAATACAGCTGGGACTATAGGCGACAACCCCAGCGCGTTTCACTCTGACCTTGGTCTATCCTCGCGTCGTCGCCAGAACAGGATCGGGAGTCGAAAGCCGCTATCATCGCGCTATCGGCCGCGATCAGCGGCGGGGAAACTTCGGGTTTCTCGCCAAGACGGTTGGAAGCACCGACTTGATTCAGGATAATTGGGAAACTTGCGTGTTCCGGCGGATACGCCAGACTGTGTGCTCTGCCTGGACCGGGTGGACACGCACTGGCATGCCCCCCGGACGACGCAAGGGAGCGCAAGGGAATCGTCGCCGCGCGAGGGCGGCCTCGAACTGACTCATCAAACAATGGAGACGGCTAGTGGCTCAAGACGCCAACAATCAGCCGGATGCGCCGCAGGAAGGCATACCGGCACCAGAGGGTCCCGCCAATCTCATCGATACCGATTATGTGATTGGCCAGGACAATATCCAGACCAATAGATTTGGTTTCAACGTCGATCTGCACGGCAAGGTCTTCTCGATCTCGTCACTGCTGATCCTGTTCTTCGTCATCATCACGCTGGCGTTGCCGGATCAGATGGGGCCGATCTTCAACGGGGCGAAGAGCTTCCTGACCGACAACTTGAGCTGGCTGTTCCTATTCGCCGCCAACATCTTCGTGCTGCTCTCCGTCGTGCTGATCTTCACGCCGCTGGGCAGGGTGAGAATCGGCGGTCTCCACGCCAAGCCGGACTTCAGCTACGCGGGCTGGTTCGCCATGCTGTTCGCGGCGGGCATGGGCATCGGGTTGATGTTCTACGGCGTCTCCGAGCCGATCACCCATTTCGGCACCTCCATGTCCGGTGACTCCTGGGCACCGCTGGGCGGCGCCGAAGGCAACCCGGCAGAGGCACAATCGCTGGCCATGGCGGCCACGATCTTTCACTGGGGCCTGCATCCCTGGGGTATCTACGCGATCGTCGCGCTGTCGCTGGCACTGTTCTCCTTCAACAAGGGCCTGCCACTGACCATGCGCTCGATCTTCTACCCGATTCTGGGTGAGCGCATCTGGGGTTGGCCTGGCCACGTCATCGACATCCTGGCGGTATTCGCGACGCTGTTCGGCCTGGCGACATCATTGGGTCTCGGCGCCTCGCAGGCATCGGCCGGGCTCAACTATCTGTTCGGCATCCCCAACACCAACGTCACCATGGTGCTGCTGATCATCGGCATCACGCTGATCGCGTTGACATCGGTCATGCTGGGCGTGGACAAGGGCGTGCAGCGCCTGTCGCAGATCAACATGGCTCTCGCGTTCCTGCTGCTGCTGTTCGTGATCGTCGTTGGCCCGACCCTGCTGATCGCGACCGGCTTCGTCGAGAACATGGGCTCCTACCTCAAGAATCTTCCGGCACTGTCCAACCCGTTCGGCCGCGAAGACACCGACTTCATGCATGGCTGGACCGCCTTCTACTGGGCGTGGTGGATCTCCTGGTCACCGTTCGTCGGCATGTTCATCGCGCGCGTCAGCCGCGGCCGCACGGTACGTGAATTCCTGATCGCGGTGCTGCTGGTACCGACCCTCGTTTCCGTGCTGTGGATGACCGCTTTCGGCGACACCGCCATCGATCAGCTCGTCAATCAGGGCTTCGACGGCGTCAAGAACGCAGCGCTGGAGTTGCAGCTGTTCGCCATGCTGGGCCAACTGCCGTGGACATCAATCACCTCGTTCGTCGGCATCATCCTGGTCATGGTGTTCTTCATCACCTCTTCGGACTCCGGTTCGCTGGTCATCGACTCGATCACCGCCGGCGGCAAGGTCGATGCGCCGACGCCGCAACGTGTCTTCTGGGCCCTGATCGAAGGCGCCATCGCCATCGCCCTGCTGCTGGGCGGAGGCCTGACGGCTCTGCAGGCGGCGGTCATCGCCACCGGCTTGCCATTTACCATCGTGCTGCTGGCCGCGTGCTACGCGATCATCCAGGGGTTGCGATCCGAGCCTCGTGGCTGACGACCTCGTTGCAGACGAGCATCATGAAAGCGGGCGGCTCCTGGAGCCGCCCGCTTTTTCTTTCGTCGGCGGGCTCGTCACGCCCCGCCGGTAGCCGGCTCAACGCCACCGCGCGCCGACCGGCGTCTCCCAGTCGTAGTGGTAGAGAATCTGCGCCTGCAGCAGCTCCGCCGTCGCCAGCGAATCGATCAGTGCGTGGTGTCCGGTATAGGCCGGAAGGTGATAGCGCTGGCGGCTCTCGTGCAGGCGAATCGACGCCATCGGTCGCCCCGCCCAGCGACGCAGTCTCGCCCACCAGGACTGCCGGTGGATCCGCGCCTCCAGCGACATGGTGTCGATCATCGGCATCAGCAGGCCATCGCCCAGCCGTTCTCGTATCGCGGCGTCGAGGAACGTTCTTTCCAACTGTCGGTAGTGCACGACGACCAGGCGGCCCGCGAGCAGGGCCAACAGCTCATCGATGATAGCGGCGAAGTCGGGGGCGTCCGCCACCTCGGCGTGGGTGATGTGGTGGAAAGCGACCGATTCGCCGCTCAGCTTGCGGCGCGGTGACAACACCCAGTAGCGGCCGTCGGCCGGCCGGATCCGGGACAGGGTGAAAGGCATCACCCCGACACTGACGATGTCGTGACGGCTGCTATCCAGGCCGGTGGTCTCGAAGTCCATCGCGACCAGCGGCGCCTCGCCGATGGGTGTCTCGGGGTCCAGCGTTCCTCCGGCGACGAAGCTGGCCAATCGGGGCTCGCGAACCCGCTGCGCGCGCGAGGCCATGTAGTCCGGCCAGGTCGGCGTGCTTTGCCCTCTCGCGGCGCGACGCAAGGTCATCGGCGGCTCCGCTGCGAAGCCTGGCTGGCGGAGCCTGCCGAGGAGGAGGTGTGGGTCTTGGAGGAACCCGACTTGGACGGCATGCTGTAGCGGAAGGAGAGGAACTTCTGGGCGTTGCTGATCGCTTCGAAGGCATCCTTCAGATGGTGGCGTTCCCGGCTGCCGATGTTCTCGGGATCGACGCTGTTGTCGGGCTCGGCGCCCCGCTCGATCGCATCGGCCTGATGGCGAATGCGGACCATCGACATGAACTCGAAGGCGTAGCGCAGACGCTCGGTGACGCCATCGGCCAGCAGTTTGGTCTGGGCGATGTCATCGAGGCGGGCAAAGCTGTTCTGCGCCTTGGAGCCGCAGGCCAGCGCATGCACGCGAACCAGGTCGGTCAGCGGCGCGGTTCCCCGGCGCTTGAGGTTGATCGACTTGCGATGTTCGCCGTCCTGCTCCATGACGAACTGACGGAAGAAGCCCAGCGGCGGCGTGCGATTCTTGGCGTTGCGTGCCAACGCCGCCAGAAAGACCGGCCGCTGCGGTGCCAGTTCGGCGATCAGGTCCTGCAACGCTTCGACCATGGGCGTCTCGCCATGCACTGGCGCCAGATCGAAGAAGATGGAGCTGTGCAGCAGCCGTTCGCCGTTGGGCTCGTCCATCCACTCGGTGAAATACTCCTTCCAGACCTGCAACGGCTGGCGCCAGCGCGGATTGGTCGCCATCACGTCGCCCTTGCAGTACGGATAGCCGCAGGCGTCGAGGCCGTCGCAGACGAACCTGGCCAGCGCCTCGAAATACTCGCCGTGCCGCTCGGGATCGTAGTCGTCATGGAGAACCAGCGCGTTGTCCTGGTCGGCATTGATGGTGGGCTCCTCCCGCGCCATCGACCCCAGTACCATGAAGCAGTAGGGTATCGGCGCCGGGCCCAGCTCGGCTTCCGCCAGCTCGATCAGGCGCTGCGTGAACGCCCGCCCGATCGTCGCCAGCGCCCGGCAGACCATCTCGGAGTTGGCGCCGTCGGCGACCATGCGCACGAACCCCGTGCCCACCTCGGGCGCCAGCCGTGCCAGTTGCTCGGGCGTGTTCTGGACGAAGATGTTGTTGACCAAAAACAGGCTGCTGTGGGTCTCGTGGCGAACGATGTCGGAGAGGTGGAGCACGCCGACCGGCTGGCGCCGGTGCAGTACCGGCAGATGGTGAACCTGATTGCGCAACATGCACAGCATCGCTTCATAGACCGATTCGTCGGACTGGATGACGATGACTTTCCGCGACATGACCTCGCCCACCGGGGTCTGGGCCGACTTGCCCTCCGCCAGTACGCGGGTGCAGAAATCGCGATCGGTCAGAATGCCGTTGAGCTGCCAGTGCCGGCCGTCGGGGCCGGTGAAGGTATAGGCGGACTGGGTCTCGGTCACATCGACCACCAGCACGCAGGTGACGTTGGCGTCGCGCATCTGCCGGGCCGCCTGCTGCAGGGAGGTGGCGGCTTCGACCATCTGCGGCTGCCGGCTGATCAGCTTGCGTACCCGGGTCGTCATCAGGCCGCTGTCGTCGCGCTGCTGTTCCACCGTCACCTTGAGGCGCTGGCCACCGGTCTCCACGAACTCGGCGAAGTCGTCGTCCTCGTCGCAGATCGTCTCGAAGACATCGCCGGGGATGAAATAGATCAGCGTGTCCTCGATGGCGCTGACCGGATAGCGCACCCGGCGGTTGCTGCGCAGCAGGTCCGAGTAGCCGAAGATGTCGCCTTCGCTCAGGCGGTTGAAAAGCCGGCCGCTGCGCTGGTACATCTCCACCGCCCCGCTGCGGATGTACCACAGCGATTCGACCGGCTGGTCCTTGACCAGCAGTTCGCTGCCGGCCTGGAAATAGCGGATCTCGACCTCGCCGGCGATACGGTCGAGCAGCGCATCGGGAAGATCGTCGAACGGCGCGAACTGCGCCATGTGGCCACGGATATCCAACTGCTCAACGTTCATGCGCCTCTCCCCGTCGCGAGTTCTCATTGTCGAAGCGCCGGAAGATGGCGTCAACGACGACTTGGCCGCTATCCGGTTGATCTATCGATGGAAACGTCGAGGGTGTCGACCGGTAGGAAGATGACGCCGGCCATCCCGCCCGCCCACCAGGCCCGGGT
Organism: Salinicola sp.; assembly: GCF_982684285.1. Classification (NCBI taxonomy): domain Bacteria; kingdom Pseudomonadati; phylum Pseudomonadota; class Gammaproteobacteria; order Oceanospirillales; family Halomonadaceae; genus Salinicola; species Salinicola sp. The sequence goes on from NZ_CEXLVS010000019.1 coordinate 10,997, forward strand.
GCCAGGATCAGCGCTCGCCAGCGGCGGACTGCCTCAGGCGCTGTCGGCCCGGGAGAGCGGTGTGGGATGCTTGCCCTCGACCCAGCCCAGGCTGCCGCTATCGGTCGGCTTGAACCAGTCGAGACGCGAGGCCAACTCGACCACGCTGCCGATGACGATCAGCGTCGGCGGTCGGGGTTGATGATCGGCAAGACTCCCGGGGAGTCGTGCCAGCGTACCCAGATGCACCCGCTGGTTGGCCGTCGTGCCCTGCTCGATCAGTGCCAGCGGCGTGGCCGCGTCCAGCCCGTGTGCCACCAGCCGCTCGCGAATCAGCTCCAGCGCACCCAGGCCCATGTAGAAGACCAGGGTCTGGCCGCCCCGTGCCAGCGCCGGCCAGTCGAGGTCGCAGCTGCCGTTCTTGAGATGACCGGTGACGAAACGCACCGACTGGGCATGGTCGCGATGGGTCAGCGGCAGGCCGGCATAGGCCGCGCAGCCGGAAGCGGCGGTAATCCCCGGAACGACATCGAATTCGATCCCGGCGGCGACCAGCGCCTCGAGTTCTTCCCCGCCGCGCCCGAAGATGCACGGATCGCCGCCCTTCAGCCGAACCACCCGATTACCCGCCCTGGCCCAATCGACCAGTGCCTGGTTGATGCCCTCCTGCGGCACGCTGTGCCGGGAGCGCGCCTTGCCGACGTAGAAGCGCCTGGCGTCGGGCCTGGCCAGTGCCAGGATTTCCTGGCTGACCAACCGGTCGTGGATGACGATATCCGCCTGCTGCAGCTGCCTCAGGGCTTTCAGCGTCAGCAGGTCCGGATCCCCCGGCCCGGCCCCGACCAGCGAGACGTGGCCGCGCCGCCAGTTGCCCGGCGCCAGCCCTGCCGCGTTCTCGGCCGCGTCACGGGTCGTCACCCGTGGCGGCAGGCGCACGCTGCACAGTGCCGGATGCGACGGTACGAAAACCGCCACGCCGGCCTCCCGCGCCCGCGTGGCCACCTGGCGATCGCGCGCGGCGTCGCCACTGGCCACGAGCCATAGCTGGCCGATCCCCGGTTCCGGCTCGTCGCTGCGCACCGCCCAGCCCAGGCCCTGGCAAAGCGTCGCCAGCGCCGGCATCGTCGAGCCGGCGTGCACGGTCACCCGCGGCATCAGCCAGGCGACGCGCTGCGCCAGCGCCAGCGCCTCGCTGCCGCCACCGATCAGGTGCACGTCGAGCTGCGACGGGTCGTACTGCAGAGTCAGGGAGTCGGTCACGAATCGAGCCGTCATTGGAATGGGAGGAGCCGGCCTTAGATCGAAAAGCCGAAAAGAACGTCATGCTTATATCGAAATTGTAAGACCACGACGCCGACGAACGAAGGAACGCTTTTTTTTAGCGTTATAACCAAACGCACCCTCGCCGCCCATCGGCGACGGGGCGCGTCGATCCTACTCGACGTTGAGACGCGTCGATCCGCCCATGTAGGGCACCAGTACCGCCGGCAGATCCACGCTGCCATCGGCGTTCTGGTAGTTCTCCAGCACCGCCAGCAGGCAGCGCCCCACTGCCAGCCCGGAGCCGTTCAGCGTGTGCACCAGCTGCGGCTTCTTCTGCTCGGGGCTGCGGAAGCGCGCCTGCATCCGCCGCGCCTGGAAATCCTCGCAGTTGGAGACCGAGGAGATCTCGCGGTAGGTCCGCTGGCTCGGCAGCCACACTTCCAGGTCATAGGTCTTGGTGGCGCTGGCGCCCATGTCGCCGGTACACAGGGTCACCACGCGATACGGCAGTTCGAGCGCCTGCAGAATCGCCTCGGCGTGGCCACGCATCGCCTCCAGCGCCTCGTAGCTGGTCTCGGGGTCGACCACCTGCACCATCTCGACCTTGTCGAACTGATGCTGGCGAATCATGCCCCGCGTGTCGCGACCGTAGGCACCCGCCTCGCTCCGAAAGCACGGCGTATGGGCGGTCAGCTTCAGCGGCAGCGCGGCGTGATCGAGGATCTCGTCGCGCACGAAGTTGGTCAGCGGCACCTCGGCGGTGGGAATCAGGTAGTAGTCGCTGTCGGCGAGCTTGAACAGATCCTCGCCGAACTTGGGCAACTGGCCCGTCCCGGTCAGCGTCTCGGCATTGACCATGTAGGGCACGTAGCACTCTTCATAGCCATGATCCCGAGTCTGCGTATCGAGCATGAACTGCGCCAGCGCCCGATGCAGCCGGGCGATCGGTCCGCGCATCACGGCAAAACGCGAGCCGGTCAGCTTGGTCGCCATCTCGAAGTCGAGATAGCCGAACCGGGCCCCGAGATCGACGTGATCGCGCACCTCGAAGTCGAACTCGCGCGGTGCGCCCCAGCGATGCAGCTCGACATTGTCGCTCTCGTCCGCCCCCTGCGGCACGTCGTCATGGGGCAGGTTGGGCAGCCCCGCGACCAGATCCTCCCAGGCCTGCTGCACCTCGCCGAGTTCGCGCTTGGCGGCGTCGAGATCGTCGCCGAGCTGGCCCACCTCCGCCAGCAGTGGCTGAATGTCCTCACCGGCGGCCTTGGCCTTGCCGATCGACTTGGAGCGCACGTTGCGCTCGTTCTGCAACTGCTCGGTCCGCGTCTGCAGCTCGCGACGGCGGGACTCGAGCGACTCGAGCTGCGCGGTGTCGAGAGTGAAGCCCCGCAGGGCCAGGCGCTGGGCGACGAACTGCGGATCGCTGCGCAACAGCTTGGGATCGAGCATGACGAAATTCCGTTGGTTGAAATCGAAGACCGTGACGACAGGAATCGACCGAAGACGCACGACGACAGACGAACGTGTTGATGGTCATTCTTTGCGAGGGGAATATTGTAGGGAAAACCCCACCCCGGCACCATGCGCTACCGGGGATTCGTGTCACATCTCCGCCTGGCACGCTAAACTGTTCCACCCCGGCGCCCATGGCGCCACGGACCGGTTCCCGCCATCCCCGCGGCGCCGGGAATCGACAATCTGTCGGATGGGTCCCCATCCGATGAAGGCCGCCTGACCGGCCCGACGCGATGGCTTGATGCATGACAATGATGACACGCCTTGACCCGACCAGCGCCGAGCTGACGCTGCCCGAGCGCTATCGCCGCTTCCTCGCCGAGCTGGCCGCGGCTGGCTTTCGTGGCGATATCGCCGATGACGCGGCCAACCGCATCGTGCTGGCCACCGACAACTCAATCTACCAGCGCCAGCCAGCGGCCGTTCTTTATCCCCGCGACGCCGCCGATCTCCAGCGGATCGCCCGGCTCATGGCGCAGGCAGCGTATCGCGACGTCGTGCTCGCGCCCCGGGGCGGCGGCACCGGCACCAACGGCCAGTCGCTGACCGACGGCCTGGTGGTGGACGTCTCCCGCTACATGAACCGGATCGTCGAGATCGACGTCGAGAACCGCCGCGTGCGCGTCCAGGCCGGCGTGGTCAAGGATCAGTTGAATGCTGCGCTCCGGCCCCACGGGCTGTTCTTCGCGCCGGAGCTCTCCACCTCCAACCGCGCCACGATCGGCGGCATGATCTCCACCGACGCCAGCGGCCAGGGCAGCTGCGAGTACGGCAAGACGCGCAACCACGTGCTGGCGCTGGATGTGGTGCTGCCCGGCGGCGAGCGACTCGAGAGCCAACCGCTGGACGACGCGGCCTTGACCGCCATGTGCCAGCGCGATGATCGGGTCGGCGAGATCCATCGCGCGGTCAGCGGCATCGCCGAGACCGAGCGCGAGCGAATCGATGCCATCTTCCCGCCGCTCAATCGCTGCCTGACCGGCTACGACCTGGCCCATCTCACCGACGACCAGGGGCGCTTCGATCTCAATAGCGTCCTGTGCGGTTCGGAGGGCTCGCTGGCGCTGCTCAACGAGGCCACGCTCAACGTGCTGCCGCTGCCCCGGCATTCGACCCTGGTCAACGTGCGCTACGCCGGTTTCATGGAGGCGCTGCGCGACGCCAAGGCGCTGATGGCCGTGAGCCGTCCGACCTCGATCGAGACGATCGACGACCGCGTGCTGGCGCTGGCCATGGAGGATTTCGTCTGGGACAGCGTGGCGGCGTTCTTCCCCGCCGCCATCGACGCAAACGGCGAGCGCGGGACGCCGATTCGCGGGATCAACCTGGTCGAGTTCAACGACGACGATCCGGCTCGACTGGCCGATAGGGTGCGGGCATTCACCGATCACCTGGGCTCGGACGCCAGCGTCGAGCGGCTCGGTTACACCCTGGCCGAGGGCCGCCCGCAGATCGGCCGGGTCTACGCCATGCGTAAACGCGCGGTGGGGCTGCTCGGCAATGCCAGTGGCGAGAAGCGCCCGATCCCGTTCGTGGAGGACACGGCGGTGCCGCCGGAAAGCCTGGCAGACTATATCGCCGAGTTCCGCCAGCTGCTGGATGCCCGCGGCCTGGAATACGGCATGTTCGGCCACGTCGATGCCGGTGTACTGCATGTGCGCCCGGCCATCGACATGAAGGACCCAAACCAGGCGCGGCTGATCCGCGAGATCTCCGATCAGGTCGCGGCACTCACCCAGCGCTACGGCGGGCTGCTGTGGGGCGAACACGGCAAGGGCGTCCGCTCCGAGTACTCGCCGCGCTTCTTCGGCGAGCTCTACCCCGCGCTGCAGCGGGTCAAGGCGGCCTTCGATCCGTTCAACCAGTTCAATCCGGGCAAGATCGCGACACCGCTTGTTATCCCCCCCGATGATGCGGGAAAGACGTCTTTTCCCAGCCCGCCCGAAGCCGCGGGCAAGGCGGAAGATACCATCACGCACTCCGCAGCGCCGGGAGAGAGGTCAGGCGAGATCGGTATCGTCGACGGCCACGATCCCGGGCTGCTGGCGATCGACGGCGTCACCACCCGGGGCGAGCTGGATCGCCAGATCGACGAGCGGGTGTGGCAGGAGAACGCCAGCGCGGTCTACTGCAACGGCAACGGCGCCTGCTACAACTACGACCCCGCCGATGCCATGTGCCCCTCCTGGAAGGCGACCCGCGAGCGGGTGCACTCGCCCAAGGGCCGCGCCAGCCTGATGCGCGAGTGGCTACGCCGCCAGGGCAACGCCGGCGTCGACGTGCTCGAGGTGGCGCGGGAGCAGCGTCAGGCCGGCTTCAGTCACTGGCTCACTGCCCTGCCCGGCAAGTTCAAGCGCTCGCTGGCGAAACGCCGCGGTGAAGAGGACTTCTCCCACGAGGTCTACGACGCCATGGCCGGCTGCCTGGCGTGCAAGTCCTGCGCCGGCCAGTGTCCGATCAAGGTCGACGTGCCGGACTTTCGCTCGCGCTTTCTGGAGAGCTACCACAGCCGCTACGCGCGGCCGCTGCGCGACTATCTGATCGGCGGGCTGGAGTTCGTGGTGCCGCACCTGCAGCCGGTGGCGCCGCTCTACAACGCGCTGCTCGACAATCGCCTGATCGATCGCTTCCTGGCGCAACGCCTGGGCATCGTCGACAGTCCGAGACTGTCACGCGCCAGCCTCGGGAAGGTGCTCGACGCCTGGGGCGTTGCCGAGGCCACGCCGCTGACGCTGGGCAGGCTGACCGACGCCCAGAAAAGCCGCAGCGTGGTGCTGGTGCAGGACGCCTTCACCAGCCATTTCGAATCGCGGCTGGTGATGGACGTGGTCGAGCTGCTGTCGCGGCTCGATATCCGGGTCTTCGTCGCCCCCTTCCAGCCCAACGGCAAGCCGCTGCACGTGCAGGGATTTCTCGGCCGCTTCGGGCGGGTCGCGGAGAAGCAGGCCGCCCGGCTCCAGGCGCTGTCGCGTTTCGACGTGCCGCTGGTGGGCATCGATCCGGCGATGACGCTCACCTACCGCCAGGAGTACGTCAAGACGCTGGGGCCGCAGGCGGTGCCGGAGGTACTGTTGCTGCAGGAGTGGCTGCTGTCGCTGGGACCGTCGATCCTGCCCCAGGGCTGGAACAGCGGGCGCATCGAGCCGCCCGACCCGGGCTATCGCCTGCTGAGCCACTGCACCGAGAGGACCAACGCGCCGGGCAGCCCCAGGGGCTGGCAGCAGCTGTTCGAGCGCTTCGGCCTCTCGCTGGGCCTGGTCGACACCGGCTGCTGCGGCATGTCCGGCACCTATGGCCACGAGGCGCGCCACCGCCGGACCTCGGAGACGATCTACGACCTCTCCTGGCGCGAGCCGGTGGAGGATCAGGCCAACGCGGGCCGGCTGCTGGCCACCGGCTACTCCTGTCGCAGCCAGGTCAAGCGGCTCTCCGATCAGGCGCTGCCGCACCCGCTGCAGGCGCTATTGAGATGGATCAAGGTCACGGACGTGCCCATGCATTGAGTGGACGACCGGGGCTGCGGGAACCCCGGCCCCACCTTACAGCCCCCAGTCACTATTGGCTTTCGCTCACCAGGAGCCCGTCTCATGTCCGACACGCTTCACCTCGTCTGCCCCCACTGCCACGCGGTCAACCGGGTTGCCAGTACGCGCCTGGGGGATGCCCCGAACTGCGGTCGCTGCCACAACCTGCTGTTCACTGGCGAACCGCTGGCACTGGACTCCGCCAACTTCGACCGTCACCTGACGCGCAGCGATCTTCCGCTGCTGGTCGATTTCTGGGCCGACTGGTGCGGCCCCTGCAAGGCGATGGCGCCGGGATTCGCCAAGGCCGCGGGCGAGCTCGAGCCCCACCTCCGCCTGGCCAAGCTGGATACCGAAGCGGCCACCGATATCGCGTCGCGCTTCGGCATCCGCAGCATTCCGACGCTGATCCTGTTCCGCGGCGGCCGCGAGATCGCGCGCCAGGCCGGCGCCATGGGGCAGTCGGACATCGTCGCCTGGACTCGGCGACAACTCGCCACACCCTGAAATCTGTCCGCCTCACGATTCGGCATTGCATCCATGCGGTGCCGCCGCTAGTCTGCGCGCCTTTTGCCACGCACCGGAGAGACCGCATGGAAAACGCCGCCCTTGCCCTGACCGGCATCGGCCTGCTGGCGCTGGGCTGCCAATGGCTCGCCTGGCAGATCCGGGTGCCGGCCATCCTGCCGCTGCTGATCGCCGGTATCGCCGCCGGGCCGATCACCGGGGTGCTCGATCCGGATGCTGTGCTCGGCGATCTGCTGTTCCCGCTGGTCTCCCTGGCGGTCGCGGTGATCCTGTTCGAGGGCGCCTTGACCCTCGATTTCCGGGAGCTGCGGGGGCACGGCCGCACCGTCAGCCGACTGGTGACCTGGGGCGCATTGATCACCGCGCTGCTGGCCATCGTGGCCGCGCACCTGATCCTCGGGCTCTCCTGGGAGATGGCCAGCGTGCTGGGCGCGCTGCTGGTCGTGACCGGACCGACGGTGGTCCTGCCGCTGCTGCAGTCGCTGCGCGCCCGCGAGCACGTCAGCCAGATCCTGCGCTGGGAAGGCATCCTGATCGATCCGATCGGCGCCATCGGCGCGGTCCTCGTCTATGAGTTCGTCGCCCTGGGACTCTCCAACGGCGCAGCGGCCCATACGTTAGTGAGCTTCGCCCAGACTGCGGTGATCGGCTTCGGCCTGGGGACGGCGGGCGGCTATCTGTGGGGCAGCGTGCTGCGTCACTACTGGCTGCCGCAACGCCTGCACAGCTTCGGCACCCTGATGATCATGCTGACGCTGTTCACCGCCTCGAACCTGCTGTTCCACGAGTCCGGCCTGCTGACCGTCACCGTCATGGGGGTGTGGATGGCCAACATGCGGGGCGTGCCGACCCAGCCGATTCTGGAGTTCAAGGAGACGCTGTCGATCCTGCTGATTTCGGGGCTGTTCATTCTGCTGGCGGCGCGCTTGAGTCTCGAGCAGCTGGGGCTGCTGTCGTGGGAGGCGTGGGCGTTCCTGGCGGTCCTGGTGTGGGTGGCGCGACCGCTGGCGGTGTGGGTCTGTACCTGGGGTAGTTCGCTCAACTGGCGGGAGAAGGCGCTGCTGGCCTGGCTCTCTCCCCGCGGTATCGTCGCCGCGGCGGTGGCCTCGCTGTTCGCGATCCGGCTCGAGGCGCTGGAGGTGCCGGGTGCGGAGCTGCTGGTCCCGATCACCTTCCTGGTGATCATCAGCACCGTGGTGGTACAGAGCCTGTTCTCGCGTCCGCTGGCCCGGTTTCTGAAGGTGGACGCGCCGACGGCGTCGGGCTTTCTGATCATCGGCGCCAACCCGGTGGCACGGGCCTTCGGTAGCGCCCTGCAGGAAGCCGGCTTCGCGGTGCGACTGTGCGATCACAACTGGGATGCGATCCAGGAGGCGCGGATGGCCAGCCTCCCGATCTACTACGGCAACCCGCTGTCGGAGCATGCCGCCCAGCATCTGGGGCTGACGGGCATCGGCCATCTGCTGCCGCTGTCGCCCTACCGCGAGCTCAACAATCTCGCCGCGCTGCACTTCGAACACATTCTCGGTCACGGCAAGGTCTTTCGACTGGCGGTGGAATCCTCCCGCAACGCCCGTCGCCACCACCAACAGGCGCTGGCCCACCTGCCGCTGCTGTTCGACGGTCACACCACCTTCACCCGTCTCTCCAGCCTGATCGGCCAGGGCGCGGTGATGCGCCACGCCAGGATCAGCGACAACTTCGACATCGAGGATTACCGCCGCATCCATCAGGACCGACTGCTGACGCTGTTCACGCTCTCCGCCAGCGGCCGCATCCGCATCGCCACCTCGGCCAGGCCGCTCAACCCCAAAGCCGGCGACACGCTGATCAGCCTGATCTTCCCCGACTCGCCCGAATTCTAACCGCCCCAGCCCCGGCGGATGCCTGGAAGCGGCCCTTTCTCCCCGCCAACCCCGCTAACGTGAAGCGCCGCCCCCCTTTTCATGGAGAGCGGCGCTCGAACGCCGGCGACGTCGCCGCCTGCGGCTAGAAAAACATCCGACGCAGCGCGCTACCGGGCTCTTCCTCGCGCATGAACGCCTCGCCCACCAGGAAGGCGTTGACGTCGAACTCCCGCATCCGCTCGACATCGTCACGACTGTGGATGCCGGACTCGGTGACGACCGTGACCCCATGGGGGATCCGATTCAGCAGTTCGAAGGTGGTATTCAGCGAGGTCTCGAACGTGCGCAGATCGCGGTTGTTGATGCCCACCAGCGGTAGATCCAGCATCAGGGCCCGCTCGAGCTCGAAGATGTCGTGTACCTCCACCAGCACGTCCATGCCCAGGGCCGTTGCCTGCTGGTGGAGATCCTTGAGCTGCGCATCGCTCAGCGCCGCCACGATCAGCAGGATGCAGTCGGCACCGATTCCCCGGGCTTCGGCGATCTGATAGCCGTCGATGATGAAATCCTTGCGGATCACCGGCAGCTCGCAGGCACCGCGCGCGGCAATCAAGTCATCCTCGTGGCCCTGAAAATAGTCGGCGTCCGTCAGCACGGAAAGACAGCTCGCGCCCGCCGCCGCGTAGTCGGCCGCGATCTCCGCGGGTCGAAAGTCTTCACGGATGACGCCCTTGGAGGGGGAGGCCTTCTTGATCTCGGCGATGACGGCGGGGTCGCCGCCCTCGATACAGGCGTCGAGCGCGGCCACGAAACCCCGGGGCGCGGCCTGGGACTTCGCCCGCTCGAGCCAAGCCTGCTCGCTGACGACAGGGCGACGCTCGGCAATCTCCTCGCGCTTGCGCGTCAGTATCTTGGCCAGGATGGTCGGCAGTTCACTATCGGCGACATCGGTCATGTAGCGGTTCCTGTTGGGCTTGTTCGGCGAGAACTCACTCGGCGAAGATACGCGTGAAATCGGAAAGCTCCTTGAGCTTTTCCAGCGGAAGTTTGGAAGCCTGGGCGTCCTGGGCCATCAACACGCCCTCTTTCAGAGAATCGGCGATACCGGCGGCAAACAGCGCCGCACCCGCGTTGAGCGCGACGATATCGCCGGCCACGCCCTTGCCCACCAGCGCCTCCTTGACCAACTTGAGGCTGTCCTCGGCGGTCACGACCTTCAGCGGTTCGAGCGATTGACGCTCGATGCCCAGCGACTCGGGGGTGATCGTGTAGTCGTGGATCTCGCCATCGCGGAGTTCGGCCACCCGCGTCGGCGCCGCCACCGAGATTTCGTCCAGACCGTCCTCGGCATGCACGACCAGCACGTGCCGGCTACCCAGCTTGCGCAGCGATTCCGCCACCAGCGGCACGAGATGGGGCGCATAGACACCCAGCAGCTGGTTGGGGGCGCCCGCCGGATTGGTCAACGGCCCGAGGATATTGAAGACCGTGCGCACCCCCATCTCTCTGCGCGGGCCGATGGCGTGACGCATCGCCTGATGGTGACGCGGCGCGAACATGAAGCCGACGCCGACCTGCTCGATACAGCGCGCGATGGTCGCGGCGTCGAGATCGAGATAGATACCCGCGACGTCGAACAGATCCGCACTGCCGGCTGAGGACGAGACGCCGCGGTTGCCGTGCTTGGCGACATGGCCGCCGGCAGCCGCGACGACGAAACTCGATGCGGTGGAGACGTTGAAAAGGTTGGCGCCGTCGCCGCCGGTGCCGACGATATCGACGACGTTGTCGCAGTCGATCGAGACCGGCTGCATCAGCTCGCGCATGACCTGCGCTGCCGCCGTGATCTCGTCGGCGGTCTCGCCTTTCATCGCCAGCCCGATCAGGAAACCGCCGATCTGCGCTTCGGTGGCCTCCCCCGTCATGATCGCCTGCATGACTGCGTGGGTATCCTCGTAGCTGAGGTCCTGGCGGCGCATGACCGCGCCAATGGCATCCCGCATTTGCATGTTGGCTCCTCGCCTGTTCCAGTTAGCCGCGCCGTTTGAGGAAATTCGCCAGCAGCTCGTGACCTTGGCGAGACAGAATCGATTCAGGGTGAAACTGTACCCCTTCGATATCCAGCGTCTTGTGTTTCAGGCCCATGATCAGTCCCGGCGTCGGATCGTCGTCGCCGACCCAGGCCGTGACTTCGAGGCAGTCGGGCAAGGTCCCGGCATCCACCACCAGCGAATGATAACGGGTCACCTCGAGGGGGTCCTCGAGGCCGGCGAAAACGCCTTCGCCGCGGTGACGAACGCGGGACGTCTTGCCATGCATCACCTGCGGCGCACGCACCACATCGCCCCCGTAGACCTGGCCGATGGCCTGGTGCCCCAGACAGACCCCCAGTATCGGAATCCTGCCGGCAAAGTGGCGGATCGCCTCCATCGCTATCCCGGCTTCATTGGGCGTGCACGGGCCAGGCGACACCACCAGATGGGTCGGCTCGTGCTGCTCGAGGCCGGCGATGTCCGTCTCGTCGTTGCGCACGGTCACCACATCCGCCCCCAACTCCCCCAGGTACTGGACGATGTTGAAGGTAAAGCTGTCGTAATTGTCGATCATGAGGACTGACATGGTGCAAGCTCCTGATATTCATACTAGATCGAGTAAAGGCCGTGATTGCTTACCCAGGTGATTACCCAAGTCGATCATTCCACCTATGCCAAACCCCACGAAGCGCAGCAGACAAACGAAAAATGCCGCCCCGAGGGACGGCATTTTCTACAGACGTCGGCATGCCGCCCTTGGATCAAAGGCGCCACCACCACTGGTTCGGTCTGAGCGTCGGAATCATGTTCATGAGCGGTATAGTGCCGTGGAGCGCCGATCACTGTCAACGCCGCCAGACGGGCGTCGCGGCCGGGGGGGCGCCACCTCTCCCGCGTCATCCGGAGGCGTGGTTCGCGCCCGGAGACATGACTACTCCTCGAGGCCCCCTCCCTCGAGATCCGTCAACAAGTCGTCGATGTCGGGGAAGATGGGTTCGACTACCCGTTGGTCGGCCCGCCGGGGACCAAGCCTGACCCGCAGGAACTGCCAGAAGACCAGGCCGTAGCGATCCATGTAGTGGCCGGCTCGGGACTGCCTTGGTACGCCCTCGCCCCGCGCGAGCCGCTCGGCCAGAAAAGGAACGATCAATGTCTGGAGTCCTTCGAAGGCTTCCATGTCGGAAGACGCCTCCGCCACCAGACCGGGCAAGGCAGGCACCAGTGCCTCCCAGCGCTGCCGCGGCGGCACTGCCGGCCTGATGACGACGTCGAAAATGAACTCTGGCATACGCCCCTCGTAACCCCAAGGCCAATGGGAACCGGTCGCCGGCACTGCGCTGCGACCGCTCCTATTGTGCGAGAGGCACGGCGGATCGAATGGGTGAAGATCCATCTTCAAGCGGGCCAATTCATTCCCGAACCCGTTCACCGAATGGCGAACGACGGCGGTCGCAACCCGATGGTCGGTGAAGGCGGGCGGCTGCCCGGAAACCGGGCGAGGCTGCTGGAATTTCAGGCATGAAAAAGCCGCTTGCACGGAGCGTGACAAACGGCTTGTTCATGAAGATCTGGTGGAGCCTAGCGGGATCGAACCGCTGACCTCAACACTGCCAGTGTTGCGCTCTCCCAGCTGAGCTAAGGCCCCAAAAAACGCGCTGCCCTGATGGACGCGACGCACTATAAAAGCCCCCTTCCCCCAGGTCAAGCCCCGCTTGCCCGGACTCGCCGCCATCGAGGTCACGACCATCGACCTCGAAGCCTCGCATCGCCGCGCTTTGCGGGTCGCAAATTCCCCGCCAAACATGGAGTATTTGGTCCGAGAACGTGTCACACTACTTAACAGAGCGGAGATGAATTAACAGAGCGGAGATGGAACTTCCATACTTAAACTTGCAAGTTCCAATGATGACGCTGTTGGCGATGCGCGAGCTTTCGCCGGATCGCTGAACGACAGCGCACGACCAATCATAAACAAGGCCCGCCGGTTGCTGGTACGGCAACCAACGGCAGGGTCTTCAGGGGCAGCGGGAATCCAGGAGTCATCTTGATCAGGGTATTAGTAGCCGACGATCATCACTTGGTGCGCACGAGTATCGCGCGCGTCTTGGACAGCGAACCCGATATCGAGGTCGTCGCCGAAGCCGACAGTGGAGAGAGTGCGTTACAGAGCTGCCGGGAACACCTGCCGGATATTGCGATGATCGACATACGCATGCCGGGAATCGGCGGTCTGGAAACCATTCTGAAACTCCTCAAGACCCAGCCCGATACGCGGATCATCGTGCTGACGGGGCAGGTCGAGGAGAGCACGGCACAGCGTCTGATCGATTCCGGCGTGACCGGCTTCATCAGCAAGGGCACCGAACTGGATCTGATGATCGAGGCCGTGCGTCGGGTCGCGGAAGGCGAGCGCTTCATCAGCCCGGACATCGCCCAACGCGTGGTGTTGGCCCGCAGCGAGGGTCGCCAGAGTCCGTTCGACCAGCTTTCGCATCGCGAGCTGCAGATCGCGACGATGATCATTCACTGTCACAAGGTCAGTCGCATCTCCGAGCAGCTCTGCCTGAGCCCCAAGACCGTGAATACCTACCGCTACCGAATCTTCGACAAGCTGAAAGTGCAGTCCGACGTGGAGCTGACCCATCTTGGCCTGCGGCACGGGCTTCTGGACGAATTCGAGCCCCGATCGTGACGACAGTCGAACGCAATGGAAATGCAGGGAGCCCACCGTGCTCGTACGGGACTTTGATATACTCGGGGCATGAGTGAATCCTCGATCGATACCCCATTGCGCTTCGATGCCAAGCACTTCCTGAAGTCGGTCTCAGAATCGCCCGGCGTCTATCGCATGCTCGACGAGCAGGCCAACGTCCTTTACGTCGGCAAGGCCAAACGTCTGAAACCGCGACTCGCCAGCTACTTCAGAGGCGCCTTGAACGCCAAGACCCAGGCGCTGGTGGCGCGCATCCAGGACATCCAGATCACGGTCACCCGCAGCGAGACCGAGGCCCTGCTGCTGGAGCAGACCTTGATCAAGGAGCTGCGGCCGCCCTACAACATCCTGCTGCGCGACGACAAGTCCTACCCCTACGTCTTCGTCACCGATCGACATCCCTACCCCGCCCTCGAGTTCAAGCGCGTTCGCCAGAAGCGGCGCGACGGCCGCTACCTCGGCCCCTACCCGAGCTCGACGGCGGTTCGGGAGAGCCTTTCGCTGATGCAGAAGATATTTCGCATCCGCAACTGTGAAGACAGCGTGTTCGCACATCGGCACCGGCCCTGCCTGCAGTACCAGATCAAACGCTGCAGCGCGCCCTGTGTCGACTACATCAGTGAAGCCGACTACCGCCAGGACATCGAGCACGCCGTGATGTGCCTCGAGGGGCGCAGCGAGCAGGTGACCCAGCAGCTCACCGCCAGCATGGAGCGCGCCAGCGATGCGCTCGACTTCGAGGAAGCGGCCCGCTTGCGCGACCAGATCCAGCAATTGAGGCGATTGCAGGAGAAGCAGTTCGTCGACAACGCCGATGGCGATGCCGACATCTTTGCCCTGGCCGAGCAGCCCGGCGGACTCTGCATCAGCGTACTGTCGATTCGCCAGGGCCGCATGATGGGCGCGCGCCATCATCAACCCGACAACGGCCTGGATCTTGGCGCCGAGGAGCTGCTCAGCGAGTTCGTCAGCCAGTTCTACCTCGGTCAGTCCAAGGAGATCCCGCTCGAAATCATCGCCTCGCACCCGCTGACGGATAGCGAGTTGCTGCAATCGGCATTGAGCGAACATGCCGGTCGACGCATTCGCGTCGCGTCTCAGGTGCGGGGTCACCGCGCCCAGTGGCGCCGACTGGCCATCACCAATGCCGAGCAGCACCTGGCGACCCAGCTCGCCAACCGCAGCCAGTTGGGCAAGCGTTTCGAGTCGCTGCGCCAGGCTCTGGACATGCCGATCTCACCCGCCAGGCTCGAGTGCTTCGATATCAGCCACAGCCACGGCGAGGCGACCGTGGCCTCCTGCGTCGTATTCGATCAGAATGGCCCGGCCAAATCCGACTACCGTCGCTTCAATATCGAGGGGGTGGCAGCGGGTGACGACTACGCGGCGATGCGCCAGGCCCTGACCCGACGCTTCAAGCGGCTGCAGAAAGGCGAAGGCAAGCTGCCGGACATCCTGATCGTCGATGGAGGCAAGGGCCAGTTGAACATGGCCCGGGAGGTTCTGGTCGAACTGGAAGTCGTCGATGTCGCCCTGATCGGCGTCGCCAAGGGGACTACCCGAAAGGCTGGCCTGGAGACCCTGTTCATCGAAACGGTGGACCGCACCCTCAATCTGGACACCAGCTCACCGGCGCTGCACCTGATCCAGCATATACGCGACGAGGCCCACCGCTTCGCCATCACCGGTCACCGCCAGCGTCGCGACAAGCAGCGCCGCACCTCTTCGCTGCAAGATATTCCCGGGATCGGACCGAAACGTCGCCGGGAGCTGTTACGCTTCTTCGGCGGCCTGCAGGGCGTGCGCAAGGCAACCCGGGACGATCTTTCCCGCGTTCCGGGGATCAACGAACAGATGGCGGCTACCATACATCAGGCGCTCCATGGATGAGCGCACGCAGCAGGCGTAAAATGCCCGACTCTCATCTCCCAGTAAGGACGCTAGCGGCACGATGAACATTCCCAATATGCTCACCCTGGCAAGAATCGTGTTCATCCCGCTCCTGGTGGTGCTGTTCTACTTGCCCTACGCCTGGAGCCTGTTGGTGACGGCCGCCCTGTTCGGGCTGGCGGCCGTCACCGACTGGCTGGACGGCTACCTGGCCAGGCGCTGGGACCAGAGCACGCCATTCGGCGCGTTTCTGGATCCCGTCGCGGACAAGGTCATGGTCGCCGTCGCGCTGGCGCTACTGGTGGAACGTTACGAGGCGTTCTGGCTGACGCTGCCGGCGCTGGTCATCATCGGCCGCGAGATCGTGATCTCCGCGCTGCGCGAATGGATGGCGGAAATCGGGCAGCGAAAGCAAGTCGCGGTCTCCTGGATCGGCAAGTCGAAGACCACCTTGCAGATGGTCTCCCTACTGCTGCTCCTGGGCTTTCCGCCGCTCTCCCCGATTGCCAACATCGGCATCGTGCTACTCTATGCAGCGGCCTGTCTGACACTGTGGTCGATGATCCAGTATCTCAGGGCGGCCTGGCCGGAACTCACCCGCTCGCTGTGAGCGAAAAGTGGCATAAGCGTTTGACAGGTACGCACTTATCCTTATAATGCGACGGCGTGTTCAGCGGGAATAGCTCAGTGGTAGAGCATCGCCTTGCCAAGGCGAGGGTCGGGAGTTC
>NZ_CEXLVS010000020.1:0-26801 GCF_982684285.1 Salinicola sp.
GGAACATCGGCATCCTTGTAGGAGGAAATCTCGTTCCACTATAAGTCATGCGTCTCGGCGCGCTCAAACGGGCGGCGACGCTGGTCGACGCTCGCGAGTGGGGTACAATGCGCAATCCATCGAGGCGCAGCGTCACCCGGCGCCGGGTCTGGAGCTGTCGCCGACCAACCCTTTCTTCCGGTCGCGGAGGCGCCATGACCGCGGGTCATCGAGGTTCCGCTTTCGATGGCACGACGCCGAAGCGTCGGAGTTCGGGTCGGCAGCCGTGCCCAATGATCAGTTCGAGCGCTTTTTTTACATCCAGAGTTCTTTCAGAAAGCGCTCCCGCGTTAACAGAGTGTCCTCACAGTTATGTCGCACAACTATCGTCTCATCGTTTCCTGCCCCGACCGCGTCGGTATCGTCTCGCGAGTGTCGAGCTTCATCGCCTCCCAGGAAGGCTCGATCATCGAGGCCAACCAGCACTCCGACCTGGCTACCGGGCGCTTTTTCATGCGCTACGACATTCGCGCCAATGCGCTGAGCGCCCAGGACTTTCGAGTCGCCTTCGCGCCCATCGCCGAGGAGTTCGAGATGAACTGGCGGCTCAGCGACTCCGACCGGCGCCAGCGGGTCGTGGTCATGGTCTCCCGGGAGTCGCACTGTCTGGTCGACCTGCTCTATCGCTGGTCGGCCGGGGAGCTCGATTGCGACATTCCGTGCGTGATCTCCAACCATGACGACCTGCGCGCCATGGTGACCTGGTACGGGATCGACTTTCATCACGTGCCGGTGGATCCGAATGACAAGGCGTCGGCCTTTGCCGAGACCGAGCGCCTGATAACGGCGGCCGAAGCCGACAGCGTGGTATTGGCACGGTACATGCAGATTCTGCCGCCCGATCTCTGCCAGCGGTACGCAGGGCGGGTCATCAATATCCACCACAGCTTCCTGCCGTCGTTTGCCGGGGCCAAGCCTTACCACCAGGCGTTCGAGCGTGGCGTCAAGCTGATCGGTGCCACCTGCCACTATGTCACCGAAGAGCTCGATGCAGGGCCGATCATCGAGCAGGACATCCAGCGGGTATCCCATTGTCATACGCCGCAGGATCTGGTGCGCCTGGGGCGCGATGTGGAAAAGGCCGTGCTCGCCCGCGGGTTGCGATGGCACCTGCAGGATCGTGTACTCATTCACGGCAACAAGACCGTGGTGTTCTCCTGATTCGCACCATTTGATGTTCAGGGCGACGTCGGTTCGTCATCGTCGAACAGGCCCAGCTGGCGCTGCTCCTGCTCCGGCACCAGCCGTACGCCGACACCCAGGAGCCTGACGGGGCGTTCGCCTCGTCGCCATGCACTCTCCAGCAGCTCATGGAAGCGCGCGTCGACGATGCCGCGGGCTCCCGTTTCCTGGGTCGTGCTGGAAAAGTCGTCGAAGCGGACCTTGACGAACTGCTTGGCGATGGCGGGATCGCCATGGCGGGCCATGCGCTCGTGCAGCTTCTCGATCAAGGGCTTCAATGCCGTATGGCAATCACTCAGGTGGGGCAGGTCCCGGTCATAGGTCGTCTCGACGCTGACGGACTTGCGTTCACGCGAGACATTGACCGGACGTTCGTCGATGCCGTGAGCCAGCTCGTGAAGACGGCGCCCGAACTTGCCGAAGTGGTCCAGCAGCTTGTCCATCGGCTGGGCCCGCAGATCGGCGCAACTGGCGATTCCGAGCGTGTCGAGTTTGGTGGCGGTCGCCGGGCCGACGCCGTGCAGTTTCCTGACCGGCAGGTCGGTGATGAACGACTCCATCTCCGTCGGCGGAATCACGAACAGGCCGTCGGGCTTGTCCCAGTCGCTGGCGATCTTGGCGAGAAACTTGTTGGGTGCGACGCCGACCGAGATGACGATGCCGGTCCTCGCCAGGGACTCCTCCTTGAGCCAGCGGGCCATCCAGGTGGCACTGCCCTGAAAGCGGGGGACTTCGGTCACGTCCAGGTAGGCTTCATCCAGTGAAAGCGGCTCGACCAGCGGCGTCAGTTCGTGAAAGATGGCCTGGATCTGCTGAGAGACGTCCCGGTATTTGTTGAAGTCGGGCGGTAGCAGCTTCAACTCGGGGCAGAGGCGCAGCGCGCGCGCCGTTGGCATGGCGGAATGGATGCCGAACTTCCGCGCCGGATAGTTACAGGTGGCGATGACCCCCCGTCGCTCGGCACTCCCGCCGATCGCCAGGGGCGTATGGGTCAACGAAGGGTCATCGCGCATCTCCACGGCGGCATAGAAGCAGTCGCAGTCGGCGTGCAGAATCTTGCGCATGGTGCCGGGGGAAAGCCTCAGTGGAGCCCGGAGCCGTTGCCGCCACGAATGACGCCCACGCCGAGCCCCTCGATCTCCAGATGCTGATGCTTCAGATCGAGCACGATCGGCTCGAAATCCGCGTTTTCGGCGATCAGCGTGACGCGGCTGCCCTGGCGCTGGAAGCGCTTGACGGTGACATCGTCCTCCAGCCTCGCCACGACGATCTGACCGTTGCGTATCTCCTGGGTTCGATGAACGGCAAGCAGATCGCCGTCGAAGATCCCGGCGTCCTTCATCGACAACCCCCGCACGCGCAGCAGATAGTCGGCGCTGGGCGTGAAGTAGTCGGCCGGCAGGGGGCAGTAACGGTCGATATGCTCGGTGGCCAGAATCGGGCTGCCCGCGGCGACGCTGCCGATGACCGGCAAGCCCTCGACACTGGCTTCGCCCGGTTCCGGTTCCTGGACGCCGGCTGGCAGCCGAATACCGCGGGAGGTGCCGGGTATCATGCGGATGACGCCTTTGCGGTCCAGCGCGCGCAGGTGTTCCTCGGCGGCATTGGGAGAGCGGAATCCCAGTGCGCGGGCGATCTCGGCTCGTGTCGGCGGGTAGCCGAATTCGCCCATCGTCTTGACGATGAAATCGTAGACGTTCTGCTGTCGTGCGGTGAGCGGTCGCGCCATCGTTCTCTCCCGGGCCTTGAAGGTCATCAGGCGTTTGGGGCCTGATTGGATGGTCAGGCATTTATCCCGCTGATCATGGGTCGGATGGCGTGGAGCCTGACCCCAGCTAGGCGTGTTCATGCATACAGGCTGGAATTGTATCCAGTCGTTCGCGATGAGGGAAGTCTTTCGGGCCCTGAGTTGGCAACCCCGCGCCCCAGGTCCGACGAAATGCTCGATTGTATGGCTCGTCCCGGAATGATTAGAATCATAATCGTTCTAAGTCGTTGTTCTCTGGCGCGAGGTATGACATGGCCCGACCCGACACCGTTACTCGTATTCTCGATACGGCGGAGGTCCTTTTTGCCGAAAAGGGTTTCGCTGAAACCTCGCTGCGCAACATCACGACTCGCGCCAAGGTCAATCTGGCGGCGGTGAATTATCATTTCGGCTCCAAGAAGGCCTTGATTCAGGCGGTCTTCGCCCGCTATCTCGATCCGTTCTCGGAGCGGCTGAACCTGGCGCTCGATGGACTGGAGGCGCGCTACCGGGAGACGCGAGTGCCGCTCGAGGTACTCTTGGAGCAGCTTGCCACCAGCGTCCTGGAGGTGCCTGCCGAGCGCAATAGCCTCAAGGTCTTCATGAAACTGCTGGGATTGGCCTACACCCAGGCTCAGGGGCATCTGCGCCGCTACATTCAGGAGCACTACGGGGACACCTTCCACCGCTTCGTCGCCTGCCTGCGCCGGGCGACGCCGGACCTGCCGGACGCCGAACGATTCTGGCGACTGCACTTCATGCTGGGTACCGTGGTCTTCACCCTGTCCGGCCTGGATGCACTGAGAGACATCGCCGACAGCGAGTATCAGGAGCACATGTCGGTCAGAGAGCTGATCCGTCACCTCCGTCCCGTCGTGGTCGCCGGCATGCAGGCGCCATTACCCGCTGCCCTGGAGACGGCCGGCTCGGCGGTAGAGTGAGTCGGTGACCGCCGGCATCGTTCCGCCTCTGTCATGGCAACCCGCTGTCGTCTAGAATCGGGCGCTCAATGGTCTCAGGTGTTAGCTATGACTCAACCTCTCGGCCCGGTCATGCTGGATGTCGAAGGCATCCGGTTACGTGACGAGGAGCGCCAACTGATTTCGCGCGCGGAGGTCGGTGGCGTCCTGCTGTTTGCCAGGAACACGCCGGATGTCGCCACGACCCAGGCGTTGATCGGACAGATTCGCGAGTGTCGCCCCGACATTCTGGTCGCGATCGACCAGGAAGGCGGTCGGGTGCAGCGATTGAAGGAGGGGGTGACACCCATTCCCCCCATGGCGGTGTTGGGCCGCCATTTCGCGGAGTCTCCCGAGGCGGCCCTGACGTTGACTCAGGATGCGGGCTGGCTATTGGGCATGGAGATGGCCGCTTGCGGTTTCGATCTGAGCTTCGCGCCCGTGCTGGATCTCGACGACGACCAGTCGCCCGCCATCGGTTCGCGAAGCTTCTCGCCGGACCCGGAGGTGACCACCGCGCTGGCCGGGGCGTTCATCGACGGGCTCCACGACGCGGGCATGGTGGCGATCGGCAAGCATTTTCCCGGCCACGGCGGGGCGCGGCAGGACTCCCATTTCGGGATTGCCGAGGATCCGCGCAGCCTGGCGGAGTTGCGTGAACGCGACCTGGTGCCTTTTACCAGGCTGGCGGGCAAGCTGGATGGCGTCATGCCGGCTCACGTCATCTACTCCGCGTTCGACGAGCGGCCGGCCGGTTTCTCTCCCAGCTGGCTCGGCATGCTGCGCGAGGAACTCGGCTTCAAGGGGGCCATCTTCTCGGACGACCTGCCCATGGCGGCGGCGCATGCGGCCGGGTCGCCCCGCGAACGGGCCGAAGCCGCCTGGGCAGCCGGTTGCGACATGGCCGTCGTCTGCAATGCGCCCGAGGCCGCGCGCGAGATCGTCGCGGCCTGTGAAGGCCGCCAGGCTCCGCGTGTCGCCAAGCTGCGCTATGCGCGCGCTCGTCCCACTCTGGCGTCGCTCGCCGCCATCTCCCGCTGGCGGCGCACGCACGCGCGTCTCGAGGCGCTCAACGAGTCCGAGTGACGGGCAGGACACGCTGTTTTCCCGCGACGGCTGCGGTGATCCTGGCCGTCGCTCTCTTCATGGTGAACCTTAGACGATGAATCAAACCCCTTCGATCGACGCCCTGAGCTCGATGCAGGAAGTGATGGACAACGCCGATTGCCTGATCGATCAGGCGCAGGTGGAGCAGGCTCTGGACCGCATGGCGGCCGACATCACGCGCGAGCTGGGCGACAAGCTGCCGGTCTTCTATTGCGTCATGAACGGCGGGCTGATCACCACCGGGCATCTGCTGACGCGGCTCGGCTTTCCTCTGGAAGTCGATTACCTGCACGCCACGCGCTATCGCGGCGGTATTCGCGGCGGTGAACTGTTCTGGCGGGTGTCGCCGGAAATTCCGATGGCCGGACGCCATGTCGTGATCGTCGATGACATCCTCGACGAGGGCGCCACGCTGGCAGCCATTCTCGATTACTGCCGCCAGGCCGGGGCGGCAAGCCTCTCGACGGCGGTGCTTGTCGACAAGCGCCACGATCGCAAGTCGTCCCCCGATCTCAAGGCCGACTACTGCGGCCTGGAGGTCGTCGACCGCTACGTGTTCGGCTTCGGCATGGATTACAAGGGCTACTGGCGCAACGCGCCGGGCATCTTCGCCCCGAAAGGGCTATGACGCGAGGCTCGCGCTAGGCGGGCCGTTCCCGGTCGGCAGTGATGGTTGTCTTCGGCCCGCTCAACGCGGGCTGAATCGCCTCTGAAGTCCCGTCTCGTTCATCATGCGTGTCGATATCTCCTCGATCGAGAAGCGGGTGGTATCGATGTAGGGAATGTTGTGGCGCCGGTAGAGCGCCTCCGCCTGGCCGATCTCCTGCATGCACTGGTCCATCGAGCAGTAGCGACTGTCCGGCCGGCGCTCGGTGCGGATGGCCGACAGCCGGCGGGCATCGATGGTCAGGCCGAACAGCTTGTGCCGATGTTTGGCCAGCGATGGCGGCAGGTTGAGAATGCCGTTCTCGTCCAGGTCGTCCTCGGTCAGCGGGTAGTTGGCGGCACGGATGCCGAACTGCAGCGCGAGATACAGCGAGGTGGGGGTCTTGCCGCAGCGCGACACCCCGATCAGGATCACGTCCGCCTCCTGATACTGATGCGTTCGTGCGCCGTCGTCGTTGTCCAGGGCGAAATTGACCGCCTCGATGCGGTGCATGTACACGTCGTCGCGGCCGATCGCATGGGTACGCCCGACGGTGTAGGTCGAGTGGGTCTCCAGCTCCTCTTCCAGCGGGGCGAGGAAGGTAGAGAAGATATCGACCTTGAAGGCCGATGCCTCGGCCACGATGCTCCGGATCGCCTGATCGACGATGGTGGCGATGACGATGGGGCGGATGCCGTCGCGCTCGGCGGTGGCCTCGATGATGCCCACCAGCGAACGGGCCTTGTCGAGCGTATCGATGTAAGGCTTGGTGACCTGGATGAAATCCGTATTCTCGAACTGTGAAAGCAGGCTGCGACCGAGGGTCTCCGCAGTGATGCCGGTGCCGTCGGAGATGAAGAAGGCGGTGCGGGGCATGGCGTTCATCCGTGGGTGTCGATCGTCCATTGTCAGCCGAAATCCGCGACCGGGGCAACTCGTCCCCGGTGGCGGCGCCGCACCGACTCGCGTGACTACAGGAATGCGCGAAAAGCGTGGATTCCTGTAGAAATACTCCAAACTCTACGCCCTTAAACTTCTGGCTAAGCCCAAAGTCGCCTGTTAGCTTCTGGCTCCATCGAGGCGCAGCGGAGCGCGCCGTTTCATGCGCCACGTTTCATCGGCAGTGGCCGGCCAGGACGATCAGGAGACGACTTTGGAACCCTTCATCATCACTTTCGAGCAACTGGGAATGTCCGACGTCGAGCGCGTCGGTGGCAAGAACGCCTCGCTGGGGGAGATGATCTCCAACCTGGCGGACGCCGGGGTCACCGTGCCGGGCGGTTTCGCCACCACGTCCCACGCCTATCGTGAGTTCCTGGCCCATGACGGCTTGAACGACCGCATCAACGCCGAACTCTCCAAACTGGACGTCGACGATACCGAGATGCTCGCCAAGGTGGGCGAGAGGATTCGCCAGTGGGTGATCGATACGCCCTTGCCCCCCGCATTCGAGGATGCGCTGGGTGACGCCTACGAGACGTTGCAGGCCCGCCATCCCAACCTCAAGGTGGCCGTGCGTTCATCGGCCACCGCCGAGGATCTGCCGGACGCCTCCTTCGCCGGCCAGCAGGAAACCTTTCTCAATATCGATGGTTTCGACAACGTCAAGCGTGCCGTCCATGAGGTTTTTGCGTCGCTGTTCAACGATCGCGCCATCTCCTATCGCGTTCATCGCGGTTACCCGCACGAGAACGTCGCGCTCTCCGCCGGCGTCCAGAAGATGGTGCGCTCCGAGACGGCGGCAGCCGGCGTGATGTTCACGCTGGACACCGAGTCCGGCTATCGCGATGCGGTGTTCGTCACCGGCGCCTGGGGCCTGGGCGAGACGGTGGTGCAGGGCGCGGTCAATCCCGACGAGTTCTATGTTCACAAGCCGACGCTGGCTGCCGGCAGACCGGCCGTGTTGCGACGCACGCTGGGCTCCAAGCGGATCAAGATGGTCTACACCGACGACGCGGCCGCCGGCCGCTCGGTCAAGACGGTCGATGTCGGCCATGCCGATCGCCAGCGCTTCTGTCTGAGCGACGACGATGTCATGGAGCTGGCACGCCAGGCGGTGACCATCGAGAAGCACTACGGCCGCCCGATGGACATCGAGTGGGCCCGCGACGGCGACGACGGCAAGCTCTATATCGTCCAGGCCCGGCCGGAGACGGTGGTGTCGAACCAGGAGGGCGGCACCCTGGAGCGGTTCACGCTCAAGAGCAAGAGCCGCGTGCTGGTCGACGGTCGTGCCATCGGCCAGCGGATCGGCCAGGGCAAGGTCAAGCTGGTGGCATCGCCGGAAGAGATGCACAAGGTACAGTCCGGCGACGTGCTGGTGACCGACATGACCGACCCCGACTGGGAGCCGATCATGAAGCGCGCGTCCGCCATCGTCACCAATCGCGGCGGACGTACCTGCCACGCGGCGATCATCGCCCGTGAACTGGGGATCCCTGCCGTGGTCGGCTGTGGCGATGCCACCGAGCTGCTCCAGGACGACGTCGAGGTGACGGGCTCCTGCGCCGAGGGCGACACCGGCCACGTCTATCAGGGCAAGCTGGAGTTCGATTGCCAGACCACCAGCGTCGACGCCATGCCGGAGATTCCGTTCAAGATCATGATGAACGTGGGCAATCCGGATCGCGCCTTCGCGTTTGCGGGGCTGCCCAACGACGGCATCGGGCTGGCGCGCCTGGAGTTCATCATCAACCGCATGATCGGGGTGCATCCGCGGGCGCTGATGGATTACGACAAGCTCTCCAGCGACCTGCAGCAGACCATCGATCTGCGCACCGCCGGCTATGACGATCCGGTCAGCTTCTACGTCGATCGCCTCGTCGAGGGCATCTCCACGCTGGCGGCGGCGTTCTATCCCAAGCGGGTGATCGTGCGGCTGTCGGACTTCAAGTCCAACGAATACGAGAACCTGATCGGCGGCAAGCTCTACGAGCCGGGCGAAGAGAATCCGATGCTCGGCTTCCGCGGCGCCTCGCGCTACATCTCCGACGACTTCCGGGCCTGCTTCGAGCTGGAGTGCCGGGCGCTGAAGCGCGTCCGCGACGAGATGGGGCTGAACAACGTCGAGATCATGGTGCCGTTCGTGCGCACGCCCGCCGAGGGCAAGGCGGTGGTCGACCTGCTCGAGGCCAATGGACTCAAACGCGGCGCCTCTTCATCTTCCGAAGACCAGGGCCTCAAGGTGATCATGATGTGCGAGCTCCCCTCCAATGCGCTGCTGGCCGACGAGTTCCTGGAGTATTTCGATGGATTCTCCATCGGTTCCAACGACCTGACCCAGTTGACGCTGGGGCTGGATCGCGATTCCGCGATCATCGCGCATCTGTTCGACGAGCGGGACCCGGCGGTCAAGAAGCTGCTGTCGATGGCGATCCAGGCCTGCAAGGCTCAGGGCAAGTACGTGGGCATCTGCGGCCAGGGACCTTCCGACCATCCGGAACTGGCCAAGTGGCTGATGGAGCAGGGGATCGATTCGGTGTCGTTGAACCCGGACGCCGTGCTCGAGACCTGGTTCATGCTGGCGGGCGAAACGCTGGGCTGATCGTTGCGAGGCAGCCCTGGGGGCCGGCGCGATGTCATCGCGCCGGCCTTTTTGGTTTCGAGGTGGTGGCGAGACGTCGGCAACCGCGCCTCCACCGCCGGGGCGGTCACGACCGCAGCCAGTTGCGCAGCTTCACCAGCAGCAGCTCGCCGTCGGACATTGCCCGTCGTTCCTGCAGGATCTCGGCGAGAGCATCGGGCCGATCGGTGATGATGTTGTCGACCCCCATGTCGAGATAACGCGACATGTCGCCGACCCCGTTGACGGTCCACACCGCCACCCCCCGGCCGGTATCGTGAATGGTCCTCAGCAGGCTCGGCGTAGCCTGGGTGTGGCGCAACCCAATGATGTCGGCGTCGGTGGTATTCAGCGCACCGGGCAGGACGAACTGCAGAAACAGGGTCGTCCGCAGGTCTTCGTCCAGTCTCTTGACCACCTCGATGACATCGGGTGACAGCGAGGCAATCACGGCGTGGTCCGTCATCTGGCTGGCTTTCAACTGGGCAATGACCTTTTGGGCCAGTTCCTCGGCGGTTCCCGGTGCCGGTTTGAGCTCGACATAGAGCCCGATGCGATCTCGCGCGTTGTCCAGGATCTGCTGGAAGGTGGGAATGCGCTCGCCAACGAAGGCGTCGCCGAAGTAGGAGCCCACATCGACCTGCTCGATCTCGTCGAGCGTCATGTCGCTGATGTTACGGTCGACCCCGGTCAGTCGACTCAGATTGTTGTCGTGGGAGACGACGACCTGACCGTCGCCACTCAGCCGGACGTCCAGTTCCAGGTAGTCGGCGCCATCGGCGATGGCCTGGTTCATCGAGGCCATGGTGTTCTCGGGCGCCACCAGCGAGCTCCCGCGATGTGCGGTGATCGCGACGTGGTCGTTGATCTCGAACCCATGCAGTATCCAGCCCGCCTGGCCGAGCGCGAAGACCAGCAGCAGGATCTCCGCCCCCCAGGCAATGATGCCGGAGCGCTGCGGTGTCGCGGAGGGGCGAAACACCGGCGCCCGCCCGATGGCGCGGTGGTACAGCGTGATCACCAGCAGGCTGTTGGCGGCGATACCCAGGAAAGTGAGCGCGATCGTGGTGACGATATAGAGTGCCAGGTAGGCAAGCATCGCCGGGATCAGGACGCTGTTGCGCTCCGGCAGGTACCCGAGCAGCGTCCCGCCCAGCGTGTTGAAGGTCAGCGTGAAGACGACCGGGATGGCCGCCACCAGCAGCGCCATGCCGACGACGGCAAGGGCCATCCGCAGGCGGCGTCCCTGTGTCAGTTCGCGGCTGCGTCGCAATGCGGCAACCGGCTCGAGGCCGTCGAGCATCATCGCCGGCAGCGCCAGGAACCAGCGAAAGTAGAGTGCGGCGCTGAGCAGTACCAGAACCAGGGTGATCGGCGTGGCCACGGCGAGAAATTCCCACAGCGCGGGAGGCTTCAGGTGGATCAGGATGTAGGGCTCGATATCGCCGAGCATGGCGCCGTAGAGGTGGGCGAGACCGATGGCGAACGGGGCGGCCAGGAGAAGGTGGCTGCCGACCTGGAGCAGGGTGAGTGTCATCAAGGCCGGTAAACGGCGCAGCACGTGCCATAGCGACCCCATGGCCACCCGGTATCGGTTCCCGGCCTGGCTCGAGACGACGAGCATCATTCCCGCCTGTTGAAGGAAGATCACCAGGAAGCTGAGCCCGATCGCTACCAGCAGCCAGAGCAGCCCCCACAGCGAGAAGGCGACGTCCAGAATCTGTCCGTTGCTGAGTACGGGGCGTCCGATGCGGTGCAGCAGGCCGGCCAGCGTGTTGGCCGACAGTGGCACCCAGACGGCCGAGGCGAGCAATGTGAAGAACAGGTGGAAGGCGATCAGCGAGCGCAGGTGGGCGCGGATCTGCCGGGCGATGTCTTGAATCAATGAGCTGGGTGCTAGCATGGATTGGTCGGCGGTGTCCCTTCCCGGGCCAAGTGTGATCGGTGGCGAATGGGCGCGACAAGGCGCGCCATTCAGTGTTGTCGTCAAACGGTCATCTTTGCAAGTTCGTCTGATCCGGAACGGAAAAGGCCGCTCGAAGGCGGCCTGGACGCGGCATCGTCAAGCGCTGGTCTAGAACTGCCAGCCCACGGAGGCGGTGTAGGTGTCGACCTGAAAGTCGTTGTCGAAATCATAGCGTTCGTATTCGGTGCGCAGCAGCAGGTGCTGGTAGCGGAACTGGACGCCAGCGCCGTAGACCGGGTCGATCCCGTCGTTGTCGTCGAGGTCGTTGGACGCCGCGCCCAGGTTGCCCCTGGCATCCGTTTCCCAGCGCGCCATTCCCGCCTTGGCGAACAGCTCGAAACCGGCGCCGACCGGCAGTTTGCCGACCAGGCTCAAGCCGTAGGCCTTGCTCTTGAGGTCGACCACGTTGCCGCCGCGGATCAGGTTGGGCTTGCCCAGATCGGCGTAGAAGGCCTCGGTAGCGAAGTAGGGGTTGTATTCGTAGCCGACGAACGCCTTGTAGACGCTGTCGTCGTCGTCGACGCGATAGTTGCTGCCATCGGCGCCGGCGAACTTGCCGATGTCGCTGTCGCTGCTCGCCACCTCGCCGTAGCCGCCGCCGATCCCGAGATAGAGCCCGTCGGCATTGGCGGCCTGGGCCGTCGGCGTCATCAACAGAAGCGGGGAAAGCGCCATCGGAATGGCGAACCAGGTAGTCTTCTTCATCGTGAATCTCCCTTGAATGAGTGCGGACAGGCGTCGTGTCCTTGGGTCCGTGCAGTATCGATTGAGCGTGGTTACGCTGATCCTGGACGCTGGCGAACAGCGTTTGATGAGTCGCCCAGACTTTATGATTAGCCCCTAATGAAGGCAAGACATAAAAAAACGCCCTGCGTTCGCAGGGCGTTTCGGTGACCTCTTCATGAAGCGCGAGCATCGGAAGAGACTTGTCAGGCTTCCTGGGCGACCGGGATGACCGTAGCGGCCGCTTTCTGGAAATCCTCTATCTCATGGAAGATCATGTAGCGGTAGATCTCACCCGCCATGGCATTGAACTCACCCATGGTAGCCTTGTACTCCTCGACCGTTGGCAGGCGGCCCTCGACGGCCGCAATGGCCGCGAGCTCTGCCGATGCCAGGTAGACGTCGGCGCCGTCGCCCAGACGGTTGGGGAAGTTGCGTGTGGAGGTGGAAACCACGGTCGATTTCGGCGCCACACGTGCCTGGTTGCCCATGCACAGTGAACAGCCGGGCATCTCCATGCGAGCGCCAGCCTTGCCGTAAATGCCGTAATAGCCCTCCTCGGTCAGCTGATGTTGGTCCATCTTGGTCGGCGGTGCAAGCCACAGGCGCGTTTTCAGGCTTCCCGCCGGCTGTTTCTCGAGCAATTTGCCGGCGGCGCGGAAGTGGCCGATGTTGGTCATGCAGGAGCCGATGAAGACTTCATCGATCTTCTGGCCGGCGACGTCGGAGAGCAGGCGGGCATCGTCCGGGTCGTTGGGTGCGCAGAGCACTGGCTGGTCGATCTCGGCCAGGTCGATTTCGATCACCGCCGCATAGTCGGCGTCGGCGTCGGCGCGCATCAGGCTCGGGTCGTCCAGCCAGGCCTGCATGGCATCGATGCGTCGTTCCAGCGTGCGACGATCGCCATAGCCATTGCTGATCATCCACTTCAGCAGTGTCACGTTGGAGTTGAGGTACTCGCTGACGCGCTCTTCGCCCAGCGTGATGGTGCAGCCGGCTGCGCTACGCTCGGCGGAGGCGTCGGAGAGTTCGAACGCCTGCTCGGCGGTGAGATCCTCGAGGCCTTCGATCTCCAGGATGCGGCCGGAGAAGCTGTTCTTCTTGCCGGACTTGGCGACCGTCAGATGGCCCTGCTGAATCGCGTAGTAGGGGATCGCGTGGACCAGGTCGCGCAGGGTGATGCCGGGCTGGCGCTCGCCCTTGAAGCGCACCAGGACCGATTCCGGCATATCCAGCGGCATCACGCCGGTGGCGGCGGCGAAGGCGACCAGTCCGGAGCCCGCCGGGAACGAGATGCCCATCGGGAAGCGGGTGTGCGAGTCACCGCCGGTGCCGACGGTATCCGGCAGCAGCATGCGGTTGAGCCAGGAGTGGATGATGCCGTCGCCCGGACGCAGCGACACGCCGCCACGGTTCATGATGAAGTCGGGCAGGGTGTGATGGGTCTCGACATCGACCGGCTTGGGGTAGGCGGCGGTGTGGCAGAACGACTGCATCACCAGGTCGGCCTGGAAGCCGAGACACGCCAGGTCCTTGAGCTCGTCGCGAGTCATCGGGCCGGTGGTGTCCTGGGAGCCGACGGTGGTCATCTTCGGCTCGCAGTACATGCCCGGGCGAACGCCGTCCATGCCGCAGGCCTTGCCGACCATCTTCTGGGCCAGGGTGAAGCCGCGGCCGGTATCGACCGGCTGCTCCGGCCTGCGGAAGATATCCGAACCCGGCAGACCAAGCTCGTTGCGCGCCTTCTCGGTCAGACCGCGGCCGATGATCAGCGGGATACGGCCGCCGGCGCGGACTTCGTCGAGGATGACCTGGGTCTTGAGCGCGAAGGTGGAGACGACTTCATCGCTGTCGTGGCGGGTCACCTTGCCTTCGTACGGGTAGACATCGATGACGTCGCCCATCTCGAGCTTGTCGACATCCATCTCGATCGGCAGGGCGCCGGCGTCTTCCATGGTGTTGAAGAAGATGGGGGCGATCTTGCCGCCGAAACAGAAACCGCCGGCGCGCTTGTTGGGTACGTACGGAATGTCGTCGCCGAAGAACCACAGTACCGAGTTGGTCGCCGACTTGCGCGAGGAGCCGGTGCCCACCACGTCGCCGACGTAGGCGACCGGGAAGCCCTTGGCCTTGACCGCGTCGATCTGCGCCAGCGGGCCCTTGTTGCCCGGCACTTCCGGCTCGATGCCGTCGCGCGGGTTCTTGAGCATGGCGTTGGCGTGGAGCGGAATGTCGGGGCGCGACCAGGCGTCCGGCGCCGGCGACAGGTCATCGGTGTTGGTTTCGCCCGGCACCTTGAATACGGCGATGCTGATCTTCTCGGGCAGGGCCGGCTTGGCCAGGAACCATTCGGCACCGGCCCAGGATTCGAGCACGCTCTGGGCGGTGGCGTTGCCATTTTTCGCGCGTTGGGCCACGTCGTGAAAGGCATCGAACATCAGCAGGGTGTGCTTGAGCTGTTCGCCGGCCTCCTGGGCCAGCTCGGGGTCATCGAGCAGCTCGACCAGCGTGGCGATGTTGTAACCGCCCTGCATGGTGCCCAGCAGCTTCACCGCATGAATCTTGTCGATCAACGGCGAGCTGGCCTCGCCCTTGACCAGGGCGGTCAGGAAACCGGCCTTGACGTAGGCGGCCTCGTCGACGCCCGGGGGCACGCGGTCGGTGATCAGTTCGAGGAGAAACGCCTCTTCACCGGCCGGGGGCTGCTTCAGCAGCTCGACCAGTTGCGCGGCCATCTCGGCGTTCAACGGCTTCGGTGGCACGCCTTCCTGGGCGCGCTCCTCGACATGTTGGCGGTAAGCTTCAAGCACGGTGGAGACCCTCATCTAGAGTTGGAGCCCGCATGAGCGAGACGGACATAGGTGCCATGACGTGGCAGGCACGGAACCGCTCGTCGTTCGGCGACCCAGGATCGTCTGGCAGCCATTGGAATGGCTGGCACGAAATCGGCTGCGATGGGCGCTGCGAAGTCTACGTGAAACTGTCGACAATGTTAAGGAGCCCTCGATTCCGCGCCCTGGCGGCTCCGATCGGCTGTCAATGTCACCATGGTCATGGAGATGGCTATCGAAGTCTCGTCGGCCAGGCGCTACCATGAGTCCACGCGACGCCGAATCCACTCTGATTCAACGTACCAAGCGATGGAGACCGTTGAGTGGCTTGGGTCTGGCCTTGATGGCCGTGTCGACTGTCTCAGGGACGATCTTCACGGGATACGACACGCCCGGCTCTCATTCGGCGTCTTTCACCACCAACGTATTCGGCCATTGCCGAGCGCCCGAAGAACGTCAATGACTACTGAACGAATGACCGACGACATCGATGTCGACGCCGACCGCCTGCTGCCGGCCGAACTGCTCGAGTTTCTCCCCTGTGCCACGCCCCAGCGCTGGATCGAGGCCGCGCTGGAGAATCCGGCGCTATTGTTGATCGATCACGCGCAATGTGAAAAGAAGGCCGCTTCGACGGCGATGAGCCTGATGTTCCGCTATGTCGATCGCCCCGAGCTACTGACCAAGATGTCTCAGTTGGCTCGCGAGGAGCTGCTGCATTTCGAGCAGGTGGTGGGCTTGATGCAGGAGCGGGGCGTCGACTACTCCCACATCCAGGCGTCACGCTATGCGGAAGGGCTGCGGGAACACGTGGCGCGGGAAGAGCCGAATCGGTTGATCGATATTCTGATCGTGGGCGCGTTCATCGAGGCACGCTCCTGCGAGCGTTTCGCCCGACTCATTCCTCATCTCGACGAGTCGCTTGCCAAGTTCTATCGCTCCCTCGTGCGTTCCGAAGGACGCCACTTCGAGGATTATCTCGGGCTCGCCGAACGCTATGGGGGCGAGGCCGTGGTGGCCGAACGCGTGGCGCGCTTTGCCACTCACGAGAGAGCCTTGATCGAAGGTGAAGACGCCATGTTCCGCTTTCACAGCGGCGTGCCGACAGCGATCTCGCCATGAATCGTCGCCGCCTCGCCGATCGTACCGGTCCAAGCCAGCCGGAAGGGCGTGGCAACGGGCTGCCGATGATCTCCGCGCGGCTGCCTCCTCTATCGGATAACGGAAAACGATGAATTCAGGTCGAGCTACAACAACAATCGCGCTCTTCGGACATTTCGGGTATCAGCAAGGCGACGACTCCCTGACGCACTTCAGCTACGACAAGGTGAAGGCGCTGCTGGTCTATCTCCTGATGCAGGATGCGCCGGCCAGTCGTGCCGCGCTGGCCGAGATGCTGTGGCCGGACCAGGGCGTCAAGTCGGGGCGCACGAACCTTCGCCACGCCCTTCACTGTCTCCGTCATAGCCTCGGCGATCTTGCCGAGGCGTCGTTGACCGTCACCCGTCAGACCATCTCCTTCGATTTGCCGCCCAATGTTCACTGGGATCTCCGCGAGGTGGATGGCTTGCTGCGCGAGCCTCCCTCCATCGATGTGCTCGACCGGCTGCTCGACTACTATCGCGGCGACCTGCTGGCCGAACTGCATCTTGGCCAGTGCGTCGCCTTCCAGCAGTGGCTGGTGCGCACTCGGGGCGAGTGGCGACAGCGCTTGACCGAATATGCGGAGCGGGTTCTGGAGGCGTCTTCGGCGCTGCCCGAGGCGCTGCTTCGAACCCTGATTCACCGCATTCCGGATTTTGGTCCCTTCCACGAGCGCCTGGTAAGGCAGCTCGCCGAGCACGGGCAATTCGCCGCCGCCCGGGAACAGTTCAACGCCTTCCTGCAGCACCTTGCACTCTCCGGCCAGCAGCCCGAGCCGGGCTTTCTGCAGTTGGCGAGGTTCTGGTCGGAGGTGCCGGAGCAGGGGCGCCCCCGGATCGATTGGTCGAACGTCTCCGGCGGCGACACTTCCCCGGGGCAGCGAGAGGCGCCGGGGTACTCGACGGAGGACATCGACTACCGCCAGGTCACGGTGATGGCGATCGCGCTCCGGCCGGTGGATGCCGGGAACGATCTCGGCCGGGCGCTGGCCTGTCTGAAGGCTCAGGACCAGCTGTTTCGATGGCTGGAGACCCAGTGTCGCCATCTTGGCGGTTTCTGGCAGGCGGCGGTGGGAAGCGGGGTGGGTCTCGCCTGTTTCGGCACCCATGGCCCGACCCACCAACTGGCCGAATTGGTGGCGCTGTTCGAGCACTGCCGACAAGGACTGGCTCCCGAGCTCGATAGCCTGTGGCAGGGGGATGAGGCGCCGCCGCGGTTCACGCTGACGGCCGGCCTCGATAGCGGCCGCGTGATCTGGCTCCCCGAGCGGCACTCGATCGATCCGTTCGGCGACGTGACCCAGGTGGCGTTGGCCATGATGGTGGCGGCCAAGAGCAGCGAGCTGGTCATCTCGCTCAACGCCAGCCAGCATCTGCCACCGGCGTTCGATCTGCAGTCTCGTCTGACGCCGCGCCTGATCAGCAGCGATGGCCGCGTCCAGCGACGGGGGCTGGTGCTGGGCGTGGAGTCCTCCGGTCGCGAGACGCTGCCGCCCAGCCTGACCGGACGCGAGGCGGAACTTCGCCAGTTGCGCGATGCACTGGCCCGGGTTGCCCTGGGGCTGCGGCAAAGTCTGCTGGTGCTGGGCGACACGGGGATCGGGAAGTCTGCCCTGATGATCCATTTCCGGGAATATCTGCAGCACGAAGAGGCTGCGGTTTTCTGGCGTCCCACGACCCGGTTGTCGAGTCAGGCGTCCTACGGTCTGATCCAGGCGCTGCTGGGGTGGTATCTCGAGGCGGAACCGGATGATGATGCGATCAGAGGGGTGGTCGACCGGATCCCCGCATTGGAGCGGGTCGGCATCGAGCGACGGCAGTTGCTGATCGATGTGCTCGGGCGGGCACCGTTGGCGAGGGAGGACGCCGACGAGGCGGTGGAGTTGGTCACTCAGCTCACCCAGGCGTTGATTCTCGAGACGACCCGTTCCCGTCGTCCGCTGGTGATCATCATCGACGATCTCCAGTGGCTGGACGAGCCGTCGCTGAAAGTCCTCCAGAACCTGCAGGCCCGGCTGCCGATTCATACCGCCTTGCTGCTGGTTGCCTCCCATCAGAATCGAGAGGTTCCCTCGGTCAGGTTGAACTGGGATCAGCAGGTGGTGCTGGGACGTCTCGACGCGGAGCGGTCCTCGAACATGCTGGACTACCTGGCCCGCCGGCACCGCCTCAAGCTGAACCCGCGATTGCGCGAGCAGTTGATCGAGCGGTGCGAGGGGGTCCCTCTCTATCTGCAGGAGATCTGCCGTCGGCTCGAGATCGACCGCCGCGAGGGCCGGCGACTGGACGCCGACAGTCTGCCGAGCGGACTGCTGGGGTTGCTGGCCAGCCGCATCGATCAACTGCAGGGATATCGCCAGGTCGCGCACCTGGCGGCGACGCTGGGGCGCCAGTTCGAGGCCGGCATGCTGCGTGCGGGTCTGGCGATCAGCGACGATCTCTTCAAGGTGGCGCTGGAGCAGATGCGACGGCTCGAGATCATCGAACCCTGCGACATGCCGCCCTACGACTTCCAGTTCAGTCATCCGCTGCTGCAGGAGGCGGCCTACCTGTCCTGCCCGCAGGATGTGCGGATCGTGCTGCACCAGCAAGTCGTGGCACTGATCGAATCCAGCTATCCCGCCTGGATCAGCCGCCACCCGGGAGATTTCGCCGAGCATCTGCGCCGAAGTGGCGATCCGGCCCGGGCCGCACGTTATTTCGAAATGGCGGCGAGGAGTGGCCTGAAGGTCAGCGCCAACCGCACGGCGCTGAAAATGGCGGAGTCCGGTCTCGCCTGCCTGAACATGATATCCGGCTGCGGTGCCGAGCGTGAAGTCAGCCTGCTGACGGTGAAGGGGCAAGCTTGCTATGCGCTGGAGGGACATGGCTCGCCGGCGGCGCAAGAGAGCTTTCTCCGGGCCCAGAGCCTGTGGCAGGGCTCGGTTCTGGATGACGACGAAGCTGACGATCAGGCGTTTCTGGTGACCTGGGGGCTATGGGTCGGCGCGAGCCAGCGCCACGCCAATCGCGAGGCGGAGTCGTTGGCCCGGCAGCTGCGCGAGCTGGCGCAGCGCATTGATGACCCGCGCTACCAGCGCCTGGCGCTCTACGCCCGCGCCCATGGCGAGTACTGGAGTGGTCGAATCTCGCTTGCCTTCGAGCACCTCGACCAGATCGATCCACTGAGCTGGCCGATGGTTCTGGAGTGGTTGCCGTACTCCGACCACCCGCAGGTGGCCGCGGCCTGCTACCAGAGCTGGACGCTGTGTCTGCGGGGCGACTATCGACGCGCAGAGCAGCAAATGGAAGCGGCCATCCGGTTGGCGGAATCCGTGCGGCATCCGGGGTCGTTGGCCATGGCGCTGATATTTGCCGCTTCCCTCTACCGCCAGCTGGGACATGTTCATCTGGCGACGGAGCGTGGCCGTCGCGCGCACGAGATGACGCGGACCGCGGACCTCCAGCGGTGGCATTGGGAGGCCGACTGCGTGCTCGGCTGGAGTCGGTCGCTGGCAGGGGAGTCGCAGGGTCTGCAGAGCATCGAGTCCAGCGTCGCCCGGCTGAGCGAGTTGACGGGCCGGGAGCCCTGGCAGCGGCCCTTCCTGTGGTACGGCGATGCCTGCCTGGCGCTCAACGATGTGGCGCGCGCCGTGGCCTATCTCGAACCCTGTCTGAAGCATGCGCGCACGCGACGCTCGTTGATGATGCCGGAGATCGCGTTGCAGATGGCCCGAGCCAGGCATCGCATGGGTGACGACATGGAGAGCGTGGCGGCTCTCATCGAGGAGTCGAGAAGCTGGGCCGTCGAGTCCGGCAGCCCCCACATGGAATTGAAGAGTCTCGAGATGTGGCTCTCCCTGGTTGACGCCGGCGACCGGGACAAGCAGCGCGCACTGCGTTACCGGCTGGGGGAGGTGGCGCTTTCCGATGCGCCGGTTCTGACTCGCTGGCGGACGCTACTGGACAATGTCAGCGCCTCGTCCCCCCGTTCGCCCGATTACCAGCTCTAGGCGCTGTACGAAAACGGCGAGAAAGCCATCCCGGTAATCCGCCCGGCGCGAAACCGCGCGCCGGTGCGATCAGATGGCGAACGACTCGAGTGTCAGGCCGTCGTCGTCCACCCTCAGCTGCCAGCCGGTGCCGGGACGCCAGTCGCCGATCACGTAGCGTTCGGCCGGCTCCCCGCCGACGCTCAGTTCGTGCACCGCCGGTCGATGCGTGTGACCGTGGATCATGACCCTCACGTCATGGGTCTGCATCGTCTCGATGACGGCCTCGGGCGTGACATCCATGATGTCCTCGGCCTTGTTGGTATTGGCTTCGCCGGACTGCTCCCGGAGTTTCCTGGCCAGTGCGATGCGTTCCTCCACCGGCATCGCCAGGATCTGTGCCTGCCAGGCGGGGTCGCGAGCCTGGCGTCGAAATGCCATGTAGGCCTCGTCGCGAGTACACAGGCTGTCGCCGTGCATCAGCAGGACTCGCTGTCCGCCCAGTTCCGCCACCGTGGGGTCGTCGAGCAGGGCGCAGCCGCTATCGGCGGCGAACCCCTCGCCGATCAGGAAGTCCCGGTTGCCGTGCATGAACGCCAGACGGGTGCCGGCGTCGGCGCACGCCTTCAGCTCGGCAATGATCCGCTGCTCGAACTCGCCCCGATAGTCGTCTCCAATCCAGGCTTCGAACAGGTCGCCCAGAATGGTCAGCGACGATGCCTCCCGGGCCGGCCCGTGCAGATAGTCGATGAACCCCTTGGCGATGTCCGGCTGGGAGGGGTGAAGGTGAAGATCGGCGATCAACAGTTGCATGCGAGGGGTCGTTCCTGTTGGTGGTCGGCCCGTGAGGGGCGGGGGGCAGTCCGTGACTTCGGCACGTTCGATGACGACGTCCTCGACGGGGACATCGCTGTGCATGCCGCGCCGTCCGGTGGCGACCTGGCGGATCTCGTCGACCACCTCCATGCCGTCGACCACGCGGCCGAACACGCAGTAGCCCCAGCCCTGCAGGCTCTTGTCGCGGTGGTTGAGAAATTCGTTGTCGGAGACGTTGACGAAGAACTGGGCGCTGGCGGAGTGGGGATCCTGGGTGCGCGCCATGGCCACGGTGCCTTTCTGGTTGGCCAGGCCGTTGTCGGCTTCGTTCTCGATCGTGGCGCGCGTCGGCTTCTGCTCGAAGTCGGTGTCGAAGCCGCCGCCCTGGACCATGAAGCCGTCGATCACGCGGTGGAAGAGAGTTCCGTCGTAATGGCCGTCGCGAACGTACTGTTCGAAGTTGGCGGCAGTCTTGGGGGCTTTCTCGAAGTCGAGTTCGAGCGTGATGGGGCCGTGATTGGTGTGCAAAACGATCATCGGAAATCCTGGACGATTCTGGCTGTCGGGAGAGGGCAGGCGGCTTGGCGCCGGCCGCGGGCGTCGCGCTATAATAGCGGCTTTGGGCCGCCGGGAGAAACCGCTGTCCGCGCGTGTTAACCTGCTGTCATCAGGGCCGCACCGTCGGCCGATCATCCGAATCATAGAGGTTGCCTGCATTCCATGAGCGTCGAAAGCAACACGAGCGCCGAAAGCCCCAACGATCGTTCCGAAGCCCAGCCCGGTGCCGAGACCACGCACGGAGCCCCGAATTTCCTGCGCAACCAGATTCGTGACGAGATCGAATCGGGCCAGGCCACCACGATCGTGACCCGCTTTCCGCCGGAGCCGAACGGATTCCTGCATATCGGCCATGCCAAGTCGATCTGGGTCAACTTCGGCCTTGCGGAGCAGTTCGGTGGGCGCTGCCATCTTCGCTTCGACGATACCAACCCGGCCAAGGAAGAGCAGGCCTACATCGATGCGATCCAGGAAGACATCCGCTGGCTCGGTTACGAGTGGAGCGGCGCGGTGCGCTTCGCCTCCGACTATTTCGTCCAGCTCTACGCCTGGGCCCAGCATCTGGTCCGTGAAGGCAAGGCCTACGTCGACGATCTCTCGCCGGAGGAGATTCGAGAGTATCGGGGGACGCTGACCGAGCCGGGCCGTCCGAGCCCCTATCGCGATCGTGGCGTCGAGGAAAACCTGGATCTGCTGGAGCGCATGCGACTGGGCGAGTTCGAAGAGGGCAGCAAGGTGCTGCGGGCGAGGATCGACATGGCCGCGCCGAACATCAACCTGCGCGATCCGATTCTCTACCGTATTCGCCACGCCCATCACCATCAGACCGGCGATAAGTGGAAGATCTATCCCTCCTACGATTTCACCCACGGTCAGTCGGACGCCATCGAAGGCATCACCCATTCGCTCTGCACGCTGGAGTTCGAGGATCACCGCCCGCTCTACGAGTGGTTCCTGGCACACCTGCCGGTGCCGGCCAAGCCGCGCCAGACCGAATTCGCGCGGATGAACGTCAACCACACGGTGACATCCAAGCGCAAGCTCAAGCTGCTGGTCGACCGCAACGTGGTGGATGGCTGGGACGACCCGCGGATGCCGACGATCTCCGGGCTTCGCCGCCGCGGGTATACACCGGCCTCGCTGCGCAAGTTCTGCGACATGACCGGAGTCAGTCGTGCCGCCAACGTCGTCGATATCGCGATGCTCCATTTCGCCATCCGCTCGGATCTCGAGGACAACGCGCCGCGAGCGATGTGCGTGCTGAACCCGCTCAAGGTGGTGTTGACCAATCTCCCCGCGGATCACGACGAGGTCTTCGAGGTGCCGGGCCATCCGGCACGCGACGACATGGGCACGCGCCGGCTGCCGCTGACCCGCGAGATCTGGATCGACCGTGAAGACTTCATGGAAGAGCCGCCGAAAAAGTTCTTCCGGCTGGCGCCCGGCAAGGAGGTTCGCCTGCGCAACGGTTACGTCATCCGCTGCGACGAGGTCATCAAGGGCGACGGTGGCGAGATCGACGCGCTCCACTGCAGCGTCGACTTCGACACCCTGGGCAAGAACCCCGAGGGGCGCAAGGTCAAGGGCGTCATCCACTGGGTCAGCGCCGAGCACGGCGTGCCGGTGGAGGTCAGGCTCTACGACAACCTGTTCCTGGAGGAAGCGCCGGATCGCGACAAGGATGCCGATTTCCTGGATCACCTCAATCCCGATTCGCTGGTCACCGTGCAGGGTATCGCCGAGCCCGCACTGGCGAAAGTCGAACCGGAAGCGCGCTACCAGTTCGAGCGGGGCGGCTATTTCTGTGCCGATCGTCACGCGTGTCGCGACGGCAAGCTGGTATTCAATCGCACCGTGGGGCTCAAGGACAGCTGGGCCAAGATTCAGAAGAAGCAGGGCTAAGGTAACGAGAACATGAGCGCGCTGGAAATCCACAACACGCTGACGCGCCGCAAGGCGAAACTCGAGCCCATCGAGCCCGGCAAGCTACGGATGTACGTCTGCGGCATGACGGTCTACGACTACTGCCACCTGGGCCACGCCCGGGTCATGGTTGCGTTCGACGTGATCACGCGCTGGCTGCGCCAGACCGGCCTGGACGTCACCTATGTTCGCAATATCACCGATATCGACGACAAGATCCTCAGGCGCGCGGAGGAGAACGGCGAGTCGATTTCGGCGCTGACCGAACGCATGATCGCGGCCATGCACGAGGACGAGGCGCGGCTAGGCGTCCTGCGACCGGATGCGGAACCCCGTGCGACCGGCCACATCCCGGAGATCGTGGCGATGATCAAGCGCCTGATCGAGGGGGGGTATGCCTACGCGGCCGCTAACGGCGACGTCTACTATCGTGTTCGCCGCTTCGCCGACTATGGCAAGCTCAACAACCGCAATCTCGATGACATGCGCGCGGGTGCCCGTGTCCACGTCGACGAGCACAAGGAGGATCCGCTCGACTTCGTGCTGTGGAAAGCGGCGAAGCCAGGCGAAGCCAGCTGGTCCTCTCCCTGGGGCGAGGGGCGGCCA
Source organism: Salinicola sp. (assembly GCF_982684285.1). NCBI lineage: Bacteria > Pseudomonadati > Pseudomonadota > Gammaproteobacteria > Oceanospirillales > Halomonadaceae > Salinicola > Salinicola sp. Next base: position 23,779 of record NZ_CEXLVS010000020.1, read on the forward strand.
GGCTGGCATATCGAGTGCTCGGCGATGTCCACCTGCTGCCTGGGCGACACCTTCGACATTCATGGCGGCGGGCCGGATCTTACCTTCCCGCACCACGAGAACGAGATCGCCCAGAGCGAGGCGGCGACCGGCAAGCCCTACGTCAACGTGTGGATGCACGCCGGCGCGGTGCGCGTCAATCAGGAGAAGATGTCCAAGTCGCTGGGCAATTTCTTCACGATTCGCGAGGTGCTGGAGGTTCACGACCCGGAAGTGGTGCGCTACCTGCTGGTGGCGAGTCACTATCGCAGCCCGATCAACTATGCGCCGGAGTCGCTGAGCGAGGCGCGCAAGTCGCTCGAGCGCTTCTACCACGCGCTCGATGGCGTCGAGCTGATGCACGGCGATGTCGAGGGCATCTATGCCGAGCGCTTTTCGGCGGCGATGAACGACGATTTCAATACGCCGGAAGCGCTGTCGGTGCTGTTCGATATGGCCCGGGAGATCAACCGCCTGCGCGATGTCGAGCCGGTTCATGCCGGCGCATTGGGGCAGGAACTGAAACGGCTGGCGGGCGTGCTGGGTCTGCTCGAGCGTGAGCCCGCCGAGTTCCTCAAGGCGGGCGCTACCGGTCTGCCGCTGAGCGAGGCCGAGATCGAATCCCGAATCGAGGCGCGGGCGGCGGCCAAGCATCGCCGCGATTTCGCCGAAGCCGACCGAATTCGCGACGAACTGGCCGCGCTGGGTGTCGTGCTGAAGGACTCTCGCGAGGGGACGAGCTGGAGTTTCGAAGCGCCGCCGGCCTGACCCGGCGCTGTCCTGAAACGATGCCGTCCTGAAACGAGAAACCCCGCCGATCGGCGGGGTTCCTCGTTATGGCGTGCAGCCCGACGTCAGGCGCTGGCCAGGCGAGCGATGATCGCGTCGACCATTTCGGCGGAGTGAGTCGCGGCCTGCTCCAGAAAGGCGTCGAACGAGAGGCTGGACTCCTTGCCGGCGATGTCCGATAGCGCTCGGATGACCACGAACGGGCAGCCGAACAGGTGGCACGTCTGGGCAATGGCGGCGGCTTCCATCTCCACGGCCAGCATCTGGGGAAAGTGCTCGCGCACGGCATCGACGCGCACCGGGTCGGCCATGAAGCTGTCGCCGGTGCAGATCAGCCCCTCGTGGACGCGCAGGGTACCGAGCGTCTCGATGCAGGCGCGGGCAGTCTCGATCAATGCCGGATCGGCGCTGAAGCCGGCGGGCATGCCGGGAACCTGGCCTATCTCGTAGCCGAATGCCGTGACGTCGACGTCATGGTGGCGAACCTCGCTGGAGATGACGACGTCGCCCACCTCCATGGCCGCGCCGAAGCCGCCCGCGGAGCCGGTATTGATGATGGCGTCCGGGCGGTAGTGGGTCATCAGTTGGGTTGCGCCCACCGTGGCGTTGACCTTGCCGATCCCGGATTGGAGAAGCACGATCCGCAGGCCGTGACGCTCGCCGCAATGGAAGGTGCCGCCAGGATGGTGTTCGGTGCGGGGGGTGTCGAGACGGGAAGCGAGCAGGGCGACTTCCTGCTCCATGGCGCCGATGATGCCGAGAGTCTGCATGGGATGGTCCATTGTCCTGGTGGAGGCGGTCGATGAGTCACTGTGCATCGTGGAGTTCGGCGGCCTGCAGGGTGTTCTGCAGCAGCGTGGCGACGGTCATTGGCCCGACGCCACCCGGCACGGGCGTGATCCAGCTGGCGCGTTCGGCAGCGGTGTCGAAATCGACGTCTCCGATCAGCGTGCCATCCTGTTGGCGGTTGATGCCCACGTCGATGACGATCGCGCCCGGCTTGATCCAGTTGCCATCGATCAGGCCGGGCTTGCCGGTGGCCACCACCAGCAGGTCGGCCTGCCTGACCTTGTCCTCGAGTCCCTGGGTGAAGCGATGGCAGATCGTGGTGGTGCAGCCGGCCAGCAGTAGTTCGAGCGCCATGGGCCGGCCGACGATGTTGGAGGCGCCAACGATGGTGGCGTCCAGCCCTCGTAGCGGGATTCGGTTCTGCTCCAGCAGCGTGATGATGCCCTTGGGCGTGCAGGGGCGCAGCAGCGGGAGTCGTTGTGCCAGGCGACCGAGGTTGTAGGGGTGGAACCCGTCGACATCCTTGTCCGGGCGAATGCGCTCCAGCAGGGGATTGGCATCGAGATGGGGCGGCAATGGCAGTTGCAGCAGGATGCCATCGACGGCCGGGTCGGCGTTCAGCCGGTCGATCAGCGCTTCCAGATCCCCTTGGGTGGTGGTGGTCTCGAGCCGATGGCTGAAGGAGAGGATGCCGGCGTTCTCGCAGGCCCGGTGCTTGTGGCTGACGTAGACCTCCGACGCCGGATCGTGACCGATCAGAATGACGGCGAGCCCCGGGCGGCGCAGCCCTCGTTGGGTGCGATGTTCCACGTCGGCTTTTACCTGACTGCGAATTGCGCCGGCAATGGCTTTGCCATCGATCAACTGAGCGGTCATCGACTTTCCTTTCTGAGTCCTGAAGGCCGGCGGGTCGCCGGAGAAGGTGGGCAATTTTCGCATGCCCAGCGATGCAGTCAACGCACGGTGACGGGGAAGTGGGATTCGCGCTCGGCGGGGGCCCCCTCGATGCGCTGCGAATCGGGCCCAAGTGCACGTAAAGGCTTGACCCCGCTGAAAGGATCCGTAGAATACGCAGCGCATCGAAGGGCTCGTAGAGTCATCGAGCACGGAAAACGCGGCATCGGGGTATAGCGCAGTCTGGTAGCGCGCCTGCTTTGGGAGCAGGATGTCGGGGGTTCAAATCCCTCTACCCCGACCAGGCGCGGCGTCCTTTCGTGTCGATGAAAATGCAGCCGGTATTGGAATGCGCCTATAGCTCAACCGGATAGAGCAACGGCCTTCTAAGCCGTAGGTTGCAGGTTCGAGTCCTGCTGGGCGCGCCACTCAACACGGCGTGACGCGGTCCCGGTTGATGCAGAGTCGGTATGGTGGGTGTAGCTCAGTGGTAGAGCCCCGGATTGTGGCTCCGGTGGTCGTGGGTTCGATCC
>NZ_CEXLVS010000021.1:0-26413 GCF_982684285.1 Salinicola sp.
TTGCGACCTTTACGACGGCACGTCGGCTGCCGCCCTCCCAGGCAGCATGCCACGCCATGGCGACGCTGGACGCGAGCCTGCCACCAAAGTGCAAGATCCAGCGAAAGCCCTGCCGCCGAGACCGGTTTCGGAGAGCGCGATGCGCACCCGCGCAGGATCGTGGCTCCCAGCGGGGCCGTCAGGAAACGGGATCCAGTCGCCGCGCCATCAGCTTCTCGACCAGCGCCTGGCCCGCGATCTCGAAGTTCTGATCGAGCTCAAGATCGCGGAAGCCGCAGCTCGCGTAGAAGCGGATGGCGACGACGTTGCCGGCCAGCACCCACAGCCCGACATCGCGATAGCCCTGGTCGAGGCACCAGCGGTGGGCCCGGTGCCACAGCGCACTGCCCACACCCTGGCGCTGCGCCCGCGGGGAGACGTAGAAGCCGTGCAACTCGGCCCAGCCGGGGGTCATCGCACCCACCTCGGGGCGCGCCTCTTCGGTCTGACGGAAGGGGCCGGTTCGGACCCATCCCAACATGTCGCTGCCACGTGATGCCACGAAGACGCTGGCGTCATCCGCCAGCGCCTCGCGCCAGGTCTCGACCTTCAACGCGGCATCCAGCGACACCAGCGTGTCGTCGTCGATCAAACCGCGGTAATTGTGGCGCCAGGCGTCGACGTGGATGCCCGCGATCGACGCCGCATCGTCCCGCGTTGCCCGGCGTACGCTAACGCCGTTCGCCACGTTCACCCCGCCAGCCGGCCCAGCGCGAAGCCGGCGATGGCGGTGTCCTGCACCCCGGTCCCGGTGAGATCGCAGACGGTGATCTGGGAATCCGCGGTACGCAGGCTGCTGCCACCGGCGATCACCCTGCCCAGCTCGTTGATCCGGAAAGGCGCGTCGTGGCCGGCGTAGGCCTTGAGCTCGCCGTTGTTCTCGCTCTGGGCGCGGGTGTCGGCCACGAAATGATCGGCCCGCTCCATCACCGACGAATCGAGTTCGCGCTTGTCCGGGCTATCGGAACCCATGGCGGTGACATGGACGCCCTCGCGCAGATGCTCTCCGGAGAGCAGCGGCTCGCGCGACGGCGTGGTGGTGACGATGATGTCCGCCTCGCGGCAGGCGTCGGCGATCTCGGTGTGCACCGCCACGGTCAGCCCATGTTTTTCTTGCATCCGTGCCGCGTAGGCTTCGGCCTTGGCGACGTCCCGCGCCCAGACGTCCAGCGTGTCGATGTCGCGCACCAGCTTGAGCGCGGCGACCTGCAGCTCGGCCTGCAACCCGGCGCCGAGGACGGTGACACGCTGGCTGTCGGCGCGGGAAAGATGCTTCGCCGCAATGGCGCCGGCCAGCGCGGTTCGAATATCGGTGAGATAGCCTTCGTCGAACAGCACCGCCTCGACCAGCCCAGTCCTGGCCGAGAACACGATCATCAGTCCGTTCAGGCTCGGCAGGCCGAGCTTGGGATTGTCGAAGAAGCCGGGGCTGACCTTGATCGCGAAGCGTTCGTTGCCCTTGATATGGGCGGTCTTGACGTCGACCTCGCCGTTGGACTCCTCGATCGCCATCGACAGGATCGGCGGCTGGACGACGTTGCCCTCGCCCAGCGCGCGAAAGCCGGCTTCGACGGCGTCCAGCGCGGCGTGATCGAGAGTGACGACGTCCTGAATCTGCTGGCGGTTATAGAGTTCCATCGGGATGACTCCTGAGTCCATTCGGTTGAATTCGTAATATCATTCGAGCGCTCAGCGCTCTGAATAGTCGATCAGCGTCTTGGCCCGCATCAATGTCTCCGCATCGACGCCGTTGCCCGAGACGATCAGTGCGACTTTCTGGCCCCGGATATCGATATCGTGCTCCTCGATGGCGGCGAGCCCGACCGCCGCGGCACCCTCGACCAGCATCTTCTCCTGCTCGAAGAAGTGCAGCATGGCGCGGGCGATGGCCGACTCCGAGACCCGGTAGTGATCGTCCATCACCTCGCGCACCAGCGCGAACGTGCAGCGGTTGTCGAGCCCGATCCCGCCACCCAGCGAGTCCGCCAGCGAGGCTTCTTCCTCGACCTCCACCGGCTCGCCCGCCGCCAGGCTGTCGATCATCGCCGCGCCCTTCTCCATGCTCACCCCGGTCACCTGGACCTGGGGGTTGATGCCCTTGACGGCGCGGCCGATACCGCCCAGCAACCCGCCACCGGAAAGGCCGATGAAGACGCGATCGAGGCTTGGCAGATCCTCCATCAGCTCCAGGCCGATGGTGCCCTGGCCGGCCGCGATCAGCGGATCGTCGAAGGGTTCGATCAGCGCCATGCCCTCCTCGGCGACCAGACGCCGCGCCTCGACGAAGGCGTCGTCCTGGGAGCGGCCGATCACCCGCGCCTCCGCGCCCAACGCTTCGATGGCCGCCACCTTGTTGGCCGGCACCAGCTCGGAGAGGCAGATCACGGCCCGCGCGCCGAGTCGCCTGGCCGCCCACGCCACCGCACGGCCGTGATTGCCGGTGGAGGCCGTGGTCACGCCGCGCTCGAGCTGCTCCGGCGATAGCGAGGCGATCTTGTTGAGCGCGCCCCGCAGCTTGAACGCCCCGCTCGGCTGCAGGGTTTCCAGCTTGAGATAGACTTCGGCCTCGAAACGCACCGACAGGCTCTGGGAGAGGATCAGCGGCGTCCGTGCCGCCTGCCCGGCGAGTCGCTGGCGTGCCAGGTAGATATCGTGAAGCGTGACGGGGTCGGACATGCGGGCTCCCGAAGCGATAATAAAAAGCGGCAGAGCTTTCACCCTGCCGCAGGGGCGCGATCGCATCAAGCCGATGCGGGCAGCCGTCAGTCCAGGTCTACAGCGCCTTCTCGCGGGTCAGCTCGTCGGTCACTCGGTCGACGGCACGCTTGGCGCGGGCGATCACGTCATCGACCTGACCACGATCGATCACCAGCGGCGGCGCGAAGCCGAGGATATCGCCGTTGGGCATGGCCCGGGCGATCAGGTTCTCTTCCAGCGCCGCGGCGGCGACCCGGGCGCCAACCTTGAGCGCGGGATCGAATGGCGTGTACTCGCCCTTCTCCGGCGCGAATTCCAGCGCGGCCATCAGGCCCTCGCCACGCACATCGCCGACCAGCGGATGCTCACTGAAGGTCTTCTTGAGCTGGGCGTTGAAGTAGGCGCCGGTCTCGGCGGCATTGCCCACCAGGTTCTCGCGCTCGATGATGTCCAGGTTGGCCATCGCGGCGGCGGCGCCCAGCGGGTGGCCGGAGTAGGTCCAGCCGTGGCCGATCGGGCCGTATTCGCCGGTGCCATCTTCCAGCGCCTTCCATACGCGCTCGCCGACGATCACGCCGGAAAGCGGCTGATAGGCGCTGGTCAGGCCCTTGGCGATGGTGACCAGGTCCGGCTCGATACCGTAGTGCTGGAAGCCGAAGTCGCTGCCCAGACGACCGAAGCCGCTGACGACCTCGTCGGCGATCAGCAGGATGTCGTGACGCTTGAGCACGGCCTGGATCGCCTCCCAGTAGCCTGCCGGCGGCGGAATGATGCCACCGGTGCCGAGTACCGGCTCGCCGATGAAGGCACCGATGGTTTCCGGGCCTTCGCGCTGGATCAGCGCTTCGAGCTGCTCGGCGCAGTAGACCGAGAACTCGCGCTCGCTCATGTCGCCGCGCTCCCTCCGGTAATAGTAGGGCGCCTTGGGGTGCAGGATGCCCTCGATGGGCAGGTCGAAATGCTGGTGGAACGCGGGCAAACCGGTCAGCGAACCGGCGGCGATGCTGGAACCGTGGTAACCGCGCTGACGCGCGATGATCTTTTTCTTCTTCGGCTGGCCGGTGACGTTATGGTAGTAGCGCACCAGCTTGATCTGGGTCTCGTTGGCGTCGCTGCCGGAAAGCCCGTAGTAGATCTTGTTCAAGCCGTTGCCGGCGAGCTTGGCGATCCGTTCGGAGAGCGCGATCAGCGGCTCGTTGGAGTGGCCGACATAGGTGTGGTAGTAGGCCAGCTCCTTGGCCTGGGCGTAGATGGCGTCGGCGATCTCGGTGCGACCGTAGCCGATGTTGACGCAATAGAGCCCGGCGAAGGCGTCGATCATCTCGCGGCCGTCACGATCGACGATGGAGATCCCCTTGCCGCCGGTGATGATGCGTCCCGGCGCGTCGCCGTGGGCGTGATCACGCAGATGGGTGGATGCGTGGAAGACATGGCGGCGATCGTTGTCGATCAGGGTACGGGTATCGGTCATAACCTTTCCTTAACCAAAACGAAACGCCATCGCTTGTCCGGACGGCGTTTCAGGAGCGGGCACAACGGTCATCGTGACCCTTGTGTCATACCCGCGTTGAAAGTCCTGGAACCTATGAATTACTCGCCGAGGGCATATTGCCGAGGCAGTAGTACTTGGTATCGAGATACTCGTCGAGCCCCGCGGCACCGCCCTCGCGACCGAGGCCGGACTGCTTGACGCCGCCGAACGGGATCGGCGCGCCGGTCATCTTGACGCTGTTGACGCTGACCATGCCGTACTCCAGCCCGCGCATCAGCTTCCAGATACGACGCACGTCATGGGTGTAGACGTAGGCGGCGAGCCCGTACTCGGTATCGTTGGCGAGCCGGATGACTTCGTCGTCGTCATCGAACGCACAGACCCCCGCGACCGGCGAGAAGGTCTCCTCGCGGAACACGCGCATCTCCGGGGTGATGTCCGCCAGCAGCGTCGGCATGAAGAAGTTCTCGCCGGGGGCCTGGCCCTCGCCACCCAGCTTGCGTGCGCCCTTCTGGATGCCGTCCTCGACGATACCCTTGGCCATGTCGACCGCGCGCTGGTGAATCAGCGGACCGATATCGCTTCCCTCGAGACCGTTACCGACCTTCAGCGCCTGCATGTGCACCAGGAAGCGCTCGACGAAGGCGTCATAGATCCTGCGATGAACGAACAGCCGGTTGGCGGCGAGACAATCCTGGCCGGCGGTCTGGAACTTGGCGGCGACCGCCTCTTTCGCCGCCGCATCCGGATCCATGTCGTCGCAGACGATGAACGGCGCATTGCCGCCAAGCTCCAGCGACATGCGCTTGACGCTGGAGGAACTCTGCCGCATCAGCAGCTTGCCGACGCGGGTCGAGCCGGTGAACGAGATATTGCGAATGCGGTTGTCGTTGCACAGCACCTCGGAGACGGTCGCCGGATCGCCGGTGACGACGTTGAACACGCCCGCCGGAATACCGGCCCGCTCGGCCAGCTCGGCCAGTGCCAGCGCGGAGTATGGCGTCTCGTTGGCCGGCTTGACGATCACCGTGCAACCGGCAGCCAGCGCCGCCCCGGCCTTGCGGGTGATCATCGCCAGCGGGAAGTTCCAGGGCGTGAACATTGCCGAGACGCCCACCGGCTCCTTGATCGTGCCCAATGCGGCGTTGGGGATATGGCTCGGGATGGTCACGCCATAGGCGCGCTTGGCCTCCTCGGCGAACCACTGAATGAAGCTGGCGCCGTAATCGACCTCGCCCCGGGAATCGTCGAGCGGCTTGCCCTGCTCGTAGGTCATCAGCAGCGCCAGGTCTTCCTTGTGTTCGTGCAGCAGGCGGTACCAGGCGTTGAGCTTCTCGGCCCGCTCGTGGACATTGATCGCCCGCCACTCGGCGAAGGCGCCCTCGGCGGCGGTCACCGTCTCGGTGATCTGGGCCGCTTCCAGCAGCGCGCAGTGGCCCAGGGTCTCTCCCGTGGCGGGATCGACGACCGCTTCCTCGCGGCCCTCGCTACCGTGGGTCCACTTGCCGTCGATATAGGCGTACTGACGGAAAAGCCGGGGATCGTTGAGTTTCATGTCGCCTCCTGCAAGGTGTCGGCGGTGAGCAGAACGGCTTGCCTATCCTGCGAGTGCGACCATGTTATCGATTCTGCAGCGAGGAATTTTTTTGTCTCGGTCGATTTACGGTCCGTTTTCTTTCGAAAGGTTTAGCGGGAGTTACGATTTTTTTGGTGCCAGGTGGCTACCTCAGTAGCCCTTGAGCCGATCGATCTCTCCGCGCATCGGCTCGCCGGCCCGATGCCGGGCGATATTGGCAATCACGGCTTCTATGGCGCTTTCGGGATTCGTCACGCTGCCGACATGCGGTGTCAGCAGGATGCGCTGGTGCGACCAGACAGGGTGACCTGGCGGCGGCGGTTCCGGTTCAAAGACATCCAGCACCGCGCCCGCGAGTTGCCCCCTGTCGAGCGCGGCGACCAGATCGTCGAACCGCAGATGCCCGCCCCGCCCCATGTTGACGAGCGAAGCCCCCGTCGGCAGTGCGGCGAAGAGCGCCGCGTTGAGGAAGCCTCGCGTTGCCGCCGTCAGTGGCAGCAGGCAGACCAGTATCTCGCTCTCGGCCAGGAAGGTTCCCAAGGCGCTGTTACCGGCGTGACAGCGCACGTCCGGCAACGCTTTCGGCGTCCGGCTCCAGCCACTGCAGGAAAATCCCAGGGCAGTCAGACGTGCGGCTACCGCCGCGCCCATCTGTCCCAGCCCAAGAATCCCCACTCTGCGCCGCGCCGCGGGCAGCACCGCCTCTGGCGACCAGGCACCGCGACGCTGCTGTTCGAGATAGATTGGAAGGTCTCGATGTAGCGCCATGACGGCCAGCGTCGCGTAATCCTGCATCATGCCGACGATACCGGGCTCTTCCAGCCTCACCAGCGCAACGCCGGGCGGCACCAGACTGAGATCGAACTGATCCACGCCAGCGCCAAGCGCAAAGATCACCTTCAGGGAGGGGAAGCGCGAGTAATCCGCCAACGGTGCCCAAGTACCCAGATAGTGCACGGTAGCGTCGACGTCCCCCTCGAGCTCTGACACAACACGGAAATCGATCGCCGGCATGCGCTCGGCGAATAGCCGCGCCCAGAGGCATCCGCGCTGGAGATCACCACGGTAGGCGAAGGACGTCATGACCCCGTCATCTCTTCTCGCCCACATCGTCGATAGCCAGTCGCCGGGCTAGCAAGGAGGATCATGCCGTCGCCCGCTGTCGCGCCATCGCCACCAACATCACCATCGCGAACGAGGTCGCCGTCAATAGCGTGCTGATCGCCGCGATGGTCGGATCGATCTCGTCACGTAGCGCAGTGAACATGCGCACCGTCAGGGTCTGGTTCTGACCTCCGGCAATGAACAGTGCCACCATGGTCTCGTCGAGTGCCTGAATGAACGCGAAGATCGCACCGGTAATGACACTGGGCTTGATCTGCGGTAACACGACGGCCATGAATGCGCGGAAGCGATTCATGCCGAGGCTTCTGGCGACCATCTCCTGACTGTTATCGAAACCCTGCAATCCAGCGGCGCCAGCGGTAATCACGTAAGGCAGCGCCAGCATGACATCCGCCATGATCAGTCCGGGCAAGCTATGCAGCAGCCCCGTCATGGCATAACTGAGAAACACACCGGCAGCGACGATGATGATCGGCACGATCAGTGGCAGTAGCAGCAGTACCTTGAGATAGCGCACGCTCCAGTGGGTCGAGACGTTGAGCCCATAGGCGGCAGCCACACCGACCGGTGTCGCGATCAACGCGGTCGAGACGGCAGCGATAAGGCTGGTCTGGGCCGCCGACATCCATCCGTTACTGCTGAAAAAGGCGTCGTACCAACGCAGCGAGTACCCCGGCGGCGGGAACGAGAGAAAGCGGCTATCCGAGAACGACATCGGGATCACGATCAGCACTGGCAGCACCAGGAACAGAAGTACCAGGGTGACATAGCCGATGAAGAGCACTCGGCTTAGGCGAACTTGGTTCATTTGACCCCCAGGATGCGTTCCATCGAGACCAGCCTGCTGACCAGATAGAATATCGCCACCACCATGAGCAACAGGACCACGCTGACCGCACTCGCCGCGCCCCACTCGACATAGAGCTGGATGTTGCGGCTCACCAGCATCGACGCCATCACGGTGCGTCCACCACCCATCAGTTCGGGCGTGATGTAGAAGCCGAGACAGAGCACGAAGACCAGCGTCATGCCGGCCAGAACCCCGCTCAGCGAGAGCGGAAAGAACACACGCCAGAAGACGTGCATCGGTGAGCCGCCAAGGCTGGCCCCCGCCAGCATCAAGTCCCGCGGAATTTTCTGCATGGTGGCATAGAGGGGTAGCACCATGAACGGCAGGAGAATGTGGACCGTCGCGATGATCGTACCGAACTCGTTATGCACCAGCGCCAGCGGCGCGTCGGTGAGCCCCAGCCCCATCAACGTCTGGTTGATGACGCCTGAGCGCTGCAGAAGAATCAGCCAGGCGTAGGCGCGCACGAGCACGCTGGTCCAGAACGGCACGATGACCAGCGCCAGAATCATCAGCGACCAGCGTCTCGGCAGCACCGTCGCGGCGTAAGCGAGGGGGTATCCCAGCAACAACGCCGCCAACGTCACGATGAAGCTGATACGGAAGGTCAGTCCGAACGTGCGCCAATAGACCCCGTCGGTCAGCACGCGCTCGTAGTGCTCCAGGCTGAAGCTGCCGTTCACTTGGAACGACTGCGCGATCATCCAGCCCAGCGGCACGATCAGTAGCAGCGTAACGATCAGCAGCGCCGGCATCAGCAGTGCCAGCATCAGGTGGTGCTCGCGTCGCTGAAACCTCGCCGAGTTGTCCTTCGGCATCGCTTGCAGACCCGGATTGGGTAGCGTCGTCTCTTTCAAGGGATTCCCTCCGTGCAGGTCAGACGGTCTTGGAGTTGCCCGTGCGCGCAACGCACGGGCAAGGACCTCACTGCTGCATGAACTCCAGCCAGCGTCGTTCAGCCTCCACGCCCTCCGGCGACGACCACCACTCGTACGCCATCAATGCCTGTTTAGCGGCATTCTCGGGCGAGCTGGGCAATTCGGCGGCGCGCGCTTTCGAAATGCGATCGGTCTGGAAGGCGGCCGGATTGCCCGGGCCGTAATCGATGTACTTCGGTAAGTCGGCCTGAACGTCGGGAGCGATTGCGGCATTGACGAACTTCATCGCCGTATCGAGATTTGGGGCATCCTTGATCACACAGAGGTGGGTACTCTGCAGAACGCCCTGATTGTAGGTGAACGCGGCCGGCGCTCCCGCATCGATGATCGAGCTGACACGACCGTTCCACATCATGATCATGTCGACCTCTCCGTCGTGGAGAAGCTGGGCTGACTGGCCACCGGAAGTCCACCACGTCGCGATATATGGCTTGATCTCTTCGAGCTTCTCGTAGGCGCGATCGACATCGAGAGGATAAAGCTCATCCGGCGCCACGCCATCGGCCATCAACGCGGCTTCGAGCGTGCCCAGCGGATTGTTGCGCAGCGCCCGAGGGCCTGGGAAGTTATCGATATCCCAGAAGTCCTTCCATGTCTGGGGCGGATGATCGCCATACGTTTCCGGATTATAGGCCAGCACGCTTGAATAGAATTCGTAGGCGACCGAATAGGGTGTCTTGTAACCATCCGGCATGGATTCCGCATTGGGGATACGCGAGAAATCCAGCGGTTCGATTAGCCCTTGCTCACCTCCACGAATGCAGTTGAACGTCGGCGTATCAACGACGTCCCAAATCGGCTGTCCGGTGGCTCCCTGGGTACGAATCATCGGCCAGGCGTCGGGAGCACTCTCCTGGTTGATGGTGATGCCGAGGGATTGGGCCACCGGATCGAGAATCGCTTTCGTTTGCGCTTCCTGATAGGCGCCTCCCTGCGAAACGAAGGTAATCTGGTCGGCATGAGCGACCTGAGCGGTCGTTGCCAATGGCAGTGCCAAAATCGAGAAGGCTGCCAGTTGAGTAGTCACTTTTCGCGTGAAGCATTGGATCTGGTTCATGTTGTTGTCTCCGCTTCCATTTTCAATTTGTGAATCTTCTGCGTTTAGCGCCCCATTGCGTCCAATAGTTGATACCAGCCCGCGGTCAGTCGGATACCGAATTCCCGCAACGGATAGCACGGCACACGGCGGAAATTCGTGGCCCCGAGAAGACTGACGTCTGGGTTTTCTCCCAGGGAAAAATCCGCCGCCAGTCGGCCCAGATAGTTCGATAAAGAAACGCCGGCACCATTGTAACCAGCCGCAAAAACCATACGGTCATCAAAGCGTCCGACGTGGGGAATCGCGTCCAGCGTCATCCCGACATGCCCCGACCAGCGATACGCGATCTTCACGTCAGCGAGATCAGGGAAGAGCGAGATCATGGAGCGCTGGAGGGCATCGAAGGCGGCACGCGAGTCGTGTTTTCCAAAGGCGCCGCGCCCACCGAAAAGAAACCGCCCGTCCACCTTTCGGAACCAACGCATCATCCGACGCGTTTCTCCATAACTGCGATTGTTGACCAGGAGTCGCTGCTGGAGCGCCGGGGGCAGCGGCTCCGTGGCGATGATCGAGCTGCGAAAGGGCACCATCCTGGTACGAATCCTTTCGCCGGCTTCGGTCTGTCCGCTGTAGGCATTGGTGGCCAGAATCACCTGCCTGGCGCGGACTTCTCCACCCGGGGTGATGACGCTGACACCACCGTCGGTACGTCGAATTCCCGTAGCGGGCGTCCGTTCGAACAGCGCAAGGCCGTGACGCTTGACCAGCACCTCGGCCAATCCTTCCACATAGGCCAGCGGCAGCAGCGTACCCACGCCTTCGCTGAGCACCCCTCCAAAGAAGGCGCGAGAGCCCGTCTCATCGCGCACCGCCTCGGCACTGAGCACGTGCTGGTCGCCATCACCCAGAGCGCGCTGAAGCCACTCTGCCTCATCGGCAATACTCTTGAAGGCTCGCTCATGATGAGCGCAGCGCAGATTACCGCAGCGTCGGAATCCCGCCTGGGTCAGCCCCAGCGAATCGATCAGAGCCTCCAGCTCGTCCACCGCCGTGTGGCAGAGCCGGTGGACCGAGCGTGCCGTTTCCAGCCCATGCTGGGCGGCGATCGCTGGGAACGACTGCCGCACCTTCGCTGAAACCACCCCACCGTTGCGACCACTGGCGCCCCATCCGATCCGATTGGCTTCGAGCACGACCGGAGCCACACCTCTCTCGAGCAGGCGGTGCGCCGCCGCGAGTCCGGTATAGCCACCACCGACGATGACGACATCGGTATCGCGATCGTTCTGCAACGACGGTAGCTCCGACCGGGCCCCGCTCATTTCACGCCACAGCGACGGGATATTGGCGATGGCCGACGAAGTCATCTCAGACGCCTTCCACTGCATCGGCAAGAGCCTTGAGCGTGGAAAAATGGAAGTCGGGTCGAGTGACGCTCTCTGGATCCGGGGTGCCACCAAATCCCTGCAACCCCTGGCGCCGCTCGATCCAGCAGGTCGTGTAGCCTAGCGACTTTGCCACGCCGATATCGTGATACTGACTCTGCGCCACATGCAGAATCTCATCGAACTTGTAACCGTAGGCAGCCTGGCGCCCGCGGTTGTACGCGAAGAAGAGCGGATCGGGCTTGGCCACCCCGGTATCGTCGCAGGTAACGCTGTCGTCAAAAGGGCAACCCAACGTCATCGCATAATTGGAAAAGGCCGTACGATCAGCATTGGTCATCGCGACAAGACGGTAGTGCTTGCGCAAGCGCTTGAGTGCCGCGACCGAATCAGAGAAGGCGGGCCAATTGAGCACCGACAGCTGAAAAGACTCAGCCGAGGCGTCGTCAGCCGGCAGGCCAGACTCGGCCGCCAATGACCGATAGACATCGGCCATCGCACTGCTGGAGCGCCCGTAATACCTGTCGCGACCGCGCTTGTAGACCTCGAAGATATCGTCGTCGCTCATCGCCTCCGTCGCACTGCCGCCAATGCGCCGCACGGCGGCGAGAACACCGGATTCGAAATCGATCAGCGTGCCGACAACATCGAAAGTGAGCACCTTGAAGTTGCTGAGTTCCATATCGTCAATGACTCCCGTTGTTATGACGTTATTGAGGGTGATAACAGCGTTTCTGGGGGCGCTTCAGGCGGCGTTGGCGGTCCGCTTCTGCAGATCGGACACGACGACGGTGTCGGCCGAGTGCAGGACCACGGTGAGCGAAGCGCCGACTGGCGGAATCTGTTGCTGTCCGAAATGGTGACCGGGCTGGCGCAGGCTGACGGTAGAGCCATCACCAAGCTCCAGGAAAAGCCTCAGGCTGTCGCCCTGATAGACGATCTCTCGCACGCTGGCCTCGAGCCGGTTGTACGCCTCGTCGAGCTGGTTGCCGGTGTCGATGAGCAGCTTTTCGGTCTGCACAGCCAGATAGAGCCGAGCTTCGTTCGGCACGGCTCGCGCGCAGGCCAGCCGTTGGCTTCCGAGCTGCACGTGGTGATCATCGAGGCGTGTGACCGGCAGGAGCGTCGAATCGCCGATAAAGCTCGCCACGAAGGCGTCCTGCGGTGAGTCGTAGAGCGTTTGCGGAGCGTCGACCTGGACCAGGCGACCATCTTTGAGGATCGCGATGCGATCACTCATGGTCAGCGCTTCACGCTGGTCGTGAGTCACATAGATGACGGTCGCGCCCAGTTTCTTGTGCAACTGGCGCAGCTCGATCTGCATGGTTTCCCGCAACTGCTTGTCGAGCGCAGAGAGAGGTTCGTCCATCAGAATGAGGCGCGGCTCGAACACTATTGCCCTGGCCAGCGCCACTCGCTGGCGCTGGCCACCGGAGAGCTGGGCGATGCTTCGGTCCTGATAACCATCCAGTTCGACCATCGCCAGGGCCCGCTTGACCTTGTCCGCCCAACCCGATTTCAGCTGGCGGCGAGCCCTCAGAGGAAAGGCGACGTTGTCCCCCACGCTCATATGGGGGAAAAGCGCATAGCTTTGAAAAACCACGCCGATATCACGCTTGTGAGGTGGCATCCAGGTGACATCGCGATCGCCGATATGGACCGTGCCGGAACTCGGCATCACGAACCCGCCAAGCGCACCGAGAAGCGTGGTTTTTCCCGAACCGGAGGGGCCGAGGAGCTAGACAAACTCACCAGGTCGAATGTCGAGACTGACATCATCGAGAGCGATATTACGTCCATATCGCTTACTGACGGCGCGAATGGACACACCGACGCTACCGCTATCATGTTGGCTCATGATGCTTAGCTCCTTGTTCTTGTCTTCTTGCTATTGAGAGCAGTAGAGCAAAAGGCGGGAGACGACTCAATTGCGAAATACTTGCATCCGGTATAACTTAGGATTATGTCAAACCTTCGACGAAAACTGCCCAGCGCCAACGCTCTCTTCGTCTTCGAGGCGGCAGCGCGTTGCGGCAGCTTCACTCGTGCCGCCGCTCAATTGGGCGTGACGCAACCGGCTGTCAGCCGCATGTTGTCGCTGCTGGAAGCCCATCTGGAGGTTCAGCTTTTTGTTAGGACGTCAGGCGGCATCTCGCTGACCGATAACGGCAACATCCTCTACCGAGGCATCGAGGACGGTTTTCGACATATCGAGGAAGCCATTCAGGAAATTCGCGCTCGTCACACCGGAATGGAGACGATCACGCTCTCGGTCTCGACTGCGTTCACCACCCACTGGTTGATGCCACGCATGCATCGCCTTCAGCAGGAATTTCCTACCGTTGACCTGCGCTTTCAATTGATATCGGGTTCGGTCAAGGGATCGGTCGAGGATGTCGATCTTGGCCTTCGCTTCATGACCTCGAATGATGAGGAACATGAGAGCGCGCTGATCATGCCGGAAATCCTCATTCCCGTTTGCAGCTCGGAATACCGCGCCCAGCATTTCCCGGAGGCAAGTACGCCAGGAGAACTTACGCTAATCAGCCTGAGCGACAGCCGCGCGAATTGGTCCGATCTGTTTCCCGAGTTCGTGAGGCTGTGTCCCGCCCCGCCTCACGAGCTCAACTTTTCGGATTATGCCGTCGTGCTCCAGGCAGCCATGCTAGGCCAGGGGGTGGCAATTGGCTGGTTCAATGTCACGACACATTGGTTTATTAAAGGTGCTCTGGTTCCGGCCATCTCCTGCGCGATAATGACCGAGAGGCAATGCCATTTTATACACTCACGCAAAAAACCACCCAGCGATGCAACGCTACGTGTACGCGACTGGCTGATCGAAGAGATCCGTACCGAAACCCGTCAAGTCATGCAGCGCTATCCGGAACTTGCGCTGGAACGCTATCTCGTTGGCTGTCTCTGAAGCCTGTTGCCCAGACAGCCCGTATCGAGAGGACCAGAGTTTACCCCGCAATAGATCTGTGCTCTTCGGGAGCGAAGTTCATCGCACGAATCGTAGTTATGTGGCTAGCCATCCATATCCGAGAACACCGGCGGTCCCTCGCGCTTGACCGTCTTGGTGACGATATAGGTGAAGTAGCGCTCGATGCCCAGGTCGGACACCAGCCAGGCATCGATCAGGCGCTGATAGGCGTCGATACTGTCGGCGGCGATCTTGACCAGGTAGTCGACGCCGCCGCCGACCGCGACGCATTCCGCCACGGCATCGGTTTCCGACACCATGCGCTCGAAGCGGGCAAAGCTCTCGGCGTTGTGCTGCTTGAGTTCGATCTGCACCCACACCGGGGTGCGCTTGACGATGGCGTCGGGATTGATCCTGGCGCTGTAGCCTTCGATGACGCCGGCTTTCTCCAGCCGCTTGACCCGTTCCCAGCAGGGGCTGACGGAGAGGCTGATCGCCTCCGCCAGCCGCGACTTGGTGATCCGGCCGTCGCGACTGAGGATCTCCAGGATCTTGAGGTCGTAGCGATCGAGCTTCATGAGACCTGATCACGTTCCAGCGACTCGACCACTTCCGCGACCACGGCGATGGTATCGCCCATGCCCACCTTGGCCGGGAAACGCCGGGCGATCAGCACGCCGTCGCGCTGGGCACGGTACTCGACCGGCGCCGCGCCGGTGCGACTCATGTCATAGACCCGCGCCAGCACCTCGCCTTCCTTCACCATCGCGCCCAGGGAGACCATCAATTCCAGCAGTCCGGAGTGCTCGCTCTGCACGTAGCAGCTGGCGTCCGGCATGTCGACGTAGATCATGGGTTCGGTCGGCTTCTCGATCTCGCCAGCCATCAACCCATAGTGAATCAAGAAATTGCGCACGCCGCGCTCGGTCAGCGCCAGACTCTGCGGCGTCGAGGTGCCGCCACCGCCCAGCTCGGTGGTGACGAAGGTCTTGCCCTGGGATTCCACCGCGGTGTCGTAGAGCTTGGTGGCGTCGAGCTCGAACATCATCATCGCGTAGGGCGCGCCGAAGGCGACGGCGCCGGCGAGGCTGGCGCTCTCCTGGGCGAGATCGTCGAGCCGATGCGCGGCGGCGAACGGCACGATGTCCAGCGTGCGACCGCCGGAGTGCAGATCCAGCGCCACGTCGCACATCGGTACCAGCACCCGAGTGAAATAGTCGGCGATCTGACTCGTCACGCCGCCATTGGGGTCGCCGGGGAAACTGCGATTGAGGTTGCCGCCATCCAGCGGCGAGGTCCGCTTGCCGGCTTCCGCCGCAGGCGTGTTCATCATCGGCACGATGATCACGCGGCCGCGCACGTCCTTGGCCTGGAGCGTACTGGCGAGCTTGAGCAGCGAGGTGATGCCTTCGTACTCGTCACCATGGTTGCCGCCGGTCAGCAGCGCTGTCGGCCCTTCGCCATTGGCGATCACGGTGATCGGGATCATCACCGCGCCCCAGGCCGACTCGTCGACCGAGATCGGCAGTTTCAGGAAACCGTGCTGAACGCCCTGGGCATCGAAGTCGACGGTGGCGCTGATCGGGCTGGGACGCAGGGATGCGGACATGCGAACTCTCCTCAATGAAGCGGATGACGCGCCAGGGGCCCATAGCCGATTGACGCGTCATTGATAAGGTAACAGGAGCCTCGGGGCGAACCCGTCATGCGGCCTTGTTTGACGAACGGCTGACGCGGTCTCACTCGATGAACGGCTGACACGCCTTACTTGACGAACAGCTGGCGTGGAAAGTCGCACAGCGGCTCGGCACCATTCTCGGTGATCAGGATGCTTTCGGTGATCTCGAGGCCCCAGTCGTCCATCCACATGCCGGGCATGAAGTGGAAAGTCATGCCGGGCTCGAGGATCGTCTCGTCGGAGGGGCGCAGGCTCATGGTGCGCGCGCCCCAGTCCGGCGGATAGCTGATCCCGATCGGATAGCCGCAGCGCGCGCCGCCCCGGTCGAAGCCGTACTTGTCCATCGCCGCCCCCAGGGCCAGCGCGATGTCGGCACAGCGGTTGCCGGGCTTGGCCACCGCCAGCCCGTTGTCGATCCCTTCGAGCAGGGCCGATTCGCCACGGATGAAGTCCTGCGGCGGTTTACCCAGAAAGACGGTGCGCGACAGCGGCGCATGATAGCGCTTGTAGCAGCCGGCGATCTCGAAGAACGTGCCCTCGCCCTTGCGAAACGGGGTGTCGTCCCAGGTCAGGTGCGGCGCGGCGGCGTCGCTGCCGGTCGGCAACAGCGGCACGATGGCGGGATAGTCACCGCCATGGACCGTGCCGTGCTCATCGGTCCAGCCCTCGGTGCCGACCCGGTAGATTTCGGAGACCAGCTTGCTCTTGGCCAGGCCGGGCTCGATCATCTCGAGAATCCGGGTGTGCATGCACTCGACGATTCTCGCCGCCGTGCGCATGTAGGCGATCTCCTGCGGCGACTTGATCGCCCGGCACCAGTTGACCAGCGCCGTGGCATCGATCAGTTGGGCATGCGGCAGCTCCTTGAGCAGGCTGACGTAGGCCTTGCCCGAGAAGTAGTAGTTGTCCATCTCCAGCCCGACATTGCCGGTGTGCCAGCCGTACTCGGGCAGCACCGACTGGGCCAGGTACTCCATCGGGTGCATGTCCGGGTTCTGGACGTAGTAGTCCGGGTAGTAGCGCACACGCTCGGAATCCATCCAGCAGGTGCGCCAGGCCCCGTTGGCGTCCTGGCGCCGCCCGTACCAGACCGGCTCACCCTCCAGACCCACCAGCACGCACTGGTGAACGTAGAACGACCAGCCGTCGTATCCCGTCAGCCAGCCCATGTTGGAAGGATCGCTGACAACGAGAACATCAATTCCGCGGCTCGCCATGGAAACGCGCACTTTGTGCAAACGATTGGCGTACTCTTCACGCGAGAAAGGTAAAGAAACCTGAAACATGGAGCCACTCGACTAACGGGACCGAATTGTTGGGACATCGGCGGTCGAGGGGATCGAGCCGAGTGTCCTGCCGCTTGCCGACCGGGTGTGAAATTGTCATGATTTACTTGGCAACATTCATGACAATTATCGGTCAATGCATCGACGATGATAGTAGCATCGTCGCTCAGCGTGCCGTCAAAGGCTTTATTGCATCATGACAATCGACCTGACGCCCTTCCTCGGCGGGCACGGCCCCAAATATCTTTCCATCGCTCGCGCCCTCGCCGAGGCGGTTCGCCACGGCGTGCTCTCTCCTGGCATGCGCCTGCCGACCCATCGCGAGCTCGCCGAGACGCTGGGCGTCAGCGTGCAGACCGTTTCCCGCGCGTACGAGCAGGCCGAGAAGAGCGGCCTCGTCCAGGCGCGGGTCGGCAGCGGCACCTGGATTCGCGATGCCGAGGGCGATTCCGAGAACGAATACCTGCGCGCGCCGGCTGCCGTCACCGACGCCGCCCCCATCGACCTGTCGATCGCCCATCCGGTCTGTCCACCTTCCCACCATCGACGCTTTCGCGAGGCGTTGGCGGAACTCGCCAGGACCGCCCATGCCGACGTGATCGGCGCCTGCCGGCCGATCGCCGGCCTGCAGCACCAGCGCGAGCGCGCCAACGCCTGGCTGAAGGAACGTCTCGGCGTCCCTGGCGAGGCCGATGACCGGCTGCTCTGTAATGGCGCAGCCCATGGGCTGATGCTGGCCATCGCCACGGTGGTCCAGCATGGCGATATCGTGCTGACGGAGATGCTGACCGATCACGGCCTGATCGCGCTGGCGCGCACGCTCGGTTTCCAGCTCCACGGCGTGGCGATCGACGACCAGGGTGTCATTCCCGAGGCGCTGGAGGCGGCCATCGTCAAATACCGCCCGCGAGCCGTCTGCCTGACCCCGACCCAGCTCAACCCCACCGGTGCGACCATGGAAAACGCCCGCCGCGACGTCGTGGCGGAGATCCTGCTGCGTCACGATGTCTGGCTGATCGAGGACGACGTGCATGCGCTGCTGGAGCCCGCGGGCCTCAGGTCCCTGACCGCCAGGCTGCCCCAGCAGAGCTTTCACGTCACCAGTCTGACCAAGGCGACCGTTCCCGGACTGCGAGCCGGCTATCTCAGCGTGCCCCGCGGCCAGATGCACCACACCTTGCCGAGGCTGCGCGCCACCAGTTGGATGGCCACGCCGCTGGTGTTCGAACTGGCGGATTACTGGCTGGCCAGCGGCATGGTCGATACGCTGGCTCACGAACAGCGCCAGTTGCTGGCAGAGCGGCAGCAACTGGCGGCGCGCAAGCTGGCGGGGCATGCCATCGAATCGCGCCCCAGCAGCCTGCATATCTGGCTGGCGCTGCCGGAGCCGTGGCGGGCGGAAGAGCTTCAGCAGCAGGCGCGCCAGGAAGGTGTCGCCATCACCACCGCCCAGCCGTTCCTGGTCGAGCAGTCCGCCATGCCGCGGCGCGTGCGCATCAGCCTGGGAGCCGAACCGGATCTGGCACGCCTGGCCAGCGGCCTGGACGTGCTGAGCCAACTGCTGGGCGAAGCGCCGCCACCGATGCTGGAGATCGCGTATTGAGAGCGACGAGCGGAAATTTCTTTCGCCACGCACAACCTGCCATGATGACGAGACATGACCACACAGCGACGACGGAGCCGAGATGCGAGTCCTGATCTACCACGATGACGCCGAGCAGTGGCGCAACATCCTGCTCGAGCGCCTGCGGGACGCCGAGATCCACGTCGCGGCGGACAGCGGCAACCCGCAGGTGGACTACCTGGTCGCCTGGAAGCCGCCGGCGTCGGTGTTCGACGAGCAGGCGGCGCTCCAGGGCATCGTCAACCTGGGTGCCGGGGTGGATGCCTTGCTGCAGAACCCATCGCTGCCCCGCGAGATCCCCATCGTCAAACTACGCGACGCCGGCATGGGCGAACTGATCGGCGACTACGCCCGCTACGGCGTACTGCATTTTCAGCGCGATTTCGACCGCTATCGGCGCCAGCAGGCGAACAGCGAATGGCGCGAGGTGCCGGTGGTCGACAAGCCCGACTGGCCGGTTGGTGTCCTCGGCTTAGGCGCGATCGGCACCCGCGTGGCCCAGATGCTTGCCGCCGATGGTTACCCCATCCACGGCTGGAGCCGCTCGCCCAAGCAGATCGAGGGCATCACCTGCCATCACGGCGATCACGGTCTCGATACGCTGCTGCGCCAGGTCAAGACGCTGATCACGCTGCTACCGGACACACCGGCCACGCGGCACATCATCGACCGCGACAACCTGGCCAAGCTCCCCGCTGGCGCCAGCCTGATCAATCCCGGTCGCGGCACCCTGATCGACGAGCCCGCACTGCTCGACGCACTCGGCGAGGAAGAGTCCGAAGGTCGCCTGCGTGGCGCCCTGCTGGACGCCTTCCCGAGTGAACCGCTGGCGGCGGAGAGCCCGCTATGGCGCCACCCACGCATCCTGATCACCCCGCACATGGCCGGGCCGACGCCGATCGGCGCCGCCGCCGATCAGGTCGGCGATGCACTGGACGCGATGTCGAAAGGCGAGGCGGTCGAGACCGTCGATCCCGACGCGGGGTATTGAGTGCAAGGCACGAAACCAATCATGTAGCATGCTAACAAGATGGCTTAAGACTTTCGTCTTGAGTAGAATCCCCGATGCTTATCAAAGGGGATTCGAGGGATGAAACAAACAAACCGGGTATCCAGGCCCATCAGCGCCCTGCTGATCGTGGTCGGCGCCGTCTTCGCCATATTGGGATTGGGGCTCGCGATCGGCGGCGCCATGCTGATCGGTCGCGGAGGCAGCTGGTATTACTTGCTGATGGGTCTGGCGCTAGCCGCCACGGGCATCGAAATCGTTCGCGGTGGCACCAAGGCGCTGGCCATCTATTTGATTGCCTTCATTGCCACCATCATCTGGGCGTTCTGGGAAGCGGGGCTGGATTTCTGGGCGCTGCACGCGCGTATCTTCACCTTCCTGTGCGCACTGTTCCTGCTGCTGCTGATTCAACCGCTGATCCTGCAGCGAGCCGGCCTTCAGGCCAACAAAGGCATCAGCCTTGGCGCTGCCGCCGTCGCACTGATCGCGATCGTCGGCATGACCTGGGGCATGTTCCAGCCCCATGGCATCCACAACAGCGTCGCCGCCACCGGCGAGACCCCGGTTACCGATGCCACCCGTCAGGTGGACTGGGATCACTACAGCTCGGACGGCAGCGGCAATCGCTTCGCTGCGCTCGATCAGATCAACCGAGACAACGTCGACTCCCTCGAGGTCGCCTGGACCTTCCATACCGGCGACACACCGCTTAGCCCCACCGGGGCGGGTTTCGAGGATCAGCAAACGCCGCTGCAGGTCGGCGATTCCGTTTATCTCTGCACGCCGTCCAACACCGTGATTTCGGTCGATGCGGATACCGGCGAAGAGAAATGGCGCCATGAGTTCCCCACCGACACCAAGACTTGGGTGCGCTGCCGTGGACTGGCCTATTTCGATGCCGACAAGCCGGTCCAGCAGCCGACGTTGGGCGATGCCTCGCCGGTTCCACAGCCGTCCCTCGCCGCCGATGCCACGGCCTGCCGCCGCCGCATCTTCATGAATACCATCGACGCCGTTCTGGTCGCCCTGGATGCTGAAACCGGTGAGCTGTGCCAGAGCTTCGGCGACAACGGCCGCGTCGATCTCAAGGCCGGGTTGGGCGACGCCAAGGCACCGCTCTACTCCCTGACCTCGCCGCCAACGGTAGCGGGCACCACCGTCGCCGTCGGCGGCCGCGTGGCCGACAACGTCGCCCTCGACATGCCCGGCGGTGTCATGCGGGGTTTCGATGTCATTACCGGCGAGATGCGCTGGGCGTTCGATCCCGGCAATCCGCAGGATCGGGAAGCGCCGGCCCCCGGTGACAACTACGTGCGCTCGACGCCGAACGTCTGGGCGCCGATGACCTACGACCCGGCTTCCAATATCCTCTTCATGCCGGTAGGTGGCGCCGCCATCGACCTCTGGGGTCCGGAGCGCACCCCGGAAGACGAGGAGTACGGCGCGACCATGCTGGCGCTCGACGCCACCACTGGCGAGGAGAAGTGGCACTACCAGACGGTCCACCACGATCTGTGGGATTACGACGTGCCGATGCAGCCGACGCTGATCGACTTTCCCGAAACGGATGGCTCGACAACCCCGGCGCTCACCTTCGGCAGCAAGGTCGGCCAGATCTTCGTGCTGGACCGGTTGACCGGAGAGCCGCTGACCGACGTTGTCGAGAAGAGGGTCGAGCCCGCGACTATCCCCAACGAAAAGTACTCGCCGACCCAGCCGGTCTCCGTCGGCATGCCGCAGATCGGCGCCGAGCACCTGACAGAAGCGGACATGTGGGGCGCCACGCCGTTCGACCAGCTGATGTGCCGCTACATCTTCAAGGGCTATCGCTACGACGGGCTGTTCACCGCGCCGGATACTGATTACTCGCTCTCCTACCCGGGCTCGCTGGGCGGTATGAACTGGGGCGGATTCTCCTACGACCCGACCTCCCAGACGCTCTACGTCAATGACATGCGCCTGGGCTTGTGGGTCCACATGGAACCGCAGGACAAGGACGCCGCCGCCTCCCAGGGTGGCGAAGCGGTCAACGCTGCCATGGGTGCGGTGCCGCTCAAGGGCACACCCTACTCGGTGGTCAAGGACCGCTTCCTGTCTCCGCTCGGTATTCCCTGCCAGGAGCCGCCGTTCGGCAGCCTGACCGCGATCGACATGAAGACCCAGAAGGTCAACTGGGAAGTCCCGCTGGGCACGATCCAGGACACGGTGATGTTCGGCACCAAGCTGCGCATGCCCATGCCGGTCGGCATGCCGACCATCGGCGGCTCGCTGACGACCCAGGGCGGCCTGACATTCTTCGCCGCGACCCAGGACTACTGGCTACGCGCCTTCGACTCGGCGACTGGCAAAGAAGTCTGGAAGGCTCGCCTGCCGGTCGGCAGCCAGGGCACGCCGATCTCCTACGTCTCGCCGGAGACCGGCAAGCAGTACATCCTCATCTCCGCCGGCGGTGCCCGCCAATCCGCGGATCGCGGTGACTATGTGATTGCCTACGCTCTGCCGGATAACGACTGACGTCGAAGCGTCTGCCATGACCGATCAACGGGGCCTGCGGGTCCCGTTGTCGTTCGTACGGCATATCTGCGCTGGCGCCATACCGGTAGCACTGACCGGCCCTCGGCCTCCGGCGGCATATCGAGATGAGGTCCACAAATGGCACCTTTGGGAACACCGTCAGCAATTCGGCGTCTGATGTCTCACTCGACTGAACGTGCGAGAACCGCCCCACTGAAACACGTTGCAAGGGAAACCATGTCACTCAACTATCGCCAAGCGTTCAAGGCAACGGCCGCACTGGCATTGGCCTGCTGGACTAGTCTGGCACTGGCCGCACCGACGCCATTCACCGCCCACTATCGACTCGATATCAGCGGCTGGCCGGATGCGACGATCACCCACAAGCTCTCGCACCTGGGTAATGACTTGCAAACCGGCGATGTCTGGGAGAGCGACATGCGAGCGAGCATCAAGGTCGCCAGCGGCGAGGAACGCGGGCGATTTCAGCTCGATGGCGATCGCGTGCAGGCGCTGGACTACACCAGCGCCTACTCGCTGGTGGGAATCGGCGACGACTATCATCTGGACCGGTCCCAGTTGCAGGCGCTACCGGACCGCCAGACCGCCCTTTTCGATCTCTCGCGCAAGGCGCCGGATGCCCGCTGCGCCAGCACTCAGGTCTCGCCCTGCCAGCTCGACTATCAGAATCACAAGGGCAAGACGGAGATGCTCTACTACCGGGTGGTCGATCGTAGCGACATCGAGACGCCCGCCGGCACGTTTCCGGGCGTTACCGTGGACACCTGGGACCCCGACAAACAGGGCCGACATCTCTATTTCACCTTTCACCGCGAAATCCCCGGCTTGCTGCTCAAGATGCGCTACGTACGCGACGACGAGGAACGCAGCCACCTGACCCTCACCGATCTGACGCTCGCCCCCTCCAGCGCAGCCCCGGCAAGCACCAACGGCGGATAACCGGCCAGCCGTTCTTCCCTCTTCAGCGCGTATCCTCTAGAGTTCATTGCCAATCACGGGCGCCGATTCATCGGCGTCCGTTTTTTTCGTGCCGCATCGTTGTCGGTGACTCATGGGTTCGCTTCGGGAGAGGTCATGCTGCTGGGGTTGTTGTGGATACTGCTGCCATTGATCGTGGGCTACCTGATCCCCGTTCTCCAGGCTGGGATTCGTCAGGCCATCGATCGCGGCGTCAGTGCCTCGGTCTACGTGATCCTGCTGCTGATGGGCATCAGTCTGGGCGGGATGGAGAACCTGCTCGGGCAGTTGTCCCGCATCGGATCCACGGCACTGATTCTGTTCCTGGTGATCTCGCCGATCAATCTGCTGGCGCTGGCATGGTTATCGCGTCAACGGCTGGCTCGCCGTCAATCGCTGGTGGACAGCAAGGACAACGCCGCGCCCGCCGGCAAGCTGCAGGCGATGCTGGGCTCGCTGCAACTGGCGGGTGTGGTGCTGCTCGGCGTCATCATCGGCGCGGGGGCCCAGCTGCTGGGATGGCACCTGGCCTCGCTGGCGGAAACACTGGCGACCTGGGCGCTCTACGCCCTGCTCTTCCTGATCGGCTGCCAGCTTCGCAACTCCGGGCTCGGACTGCGCCAGATTCTGCTCAACCGACTGGGACTGGCGATCGCGGCGACCGTGTCCGCGAGTTCGATGCTGGCGGGGCTGATCGCGGCACCGCTGCTCCAGTTGCCCTGGAACGAGGGGATGGCGATGGCCGCCGGGTTCGGCTGGTACTCGCTCTCCGGCATCCTGATCGGCGACCAGCTCGGCCCGGTGCTCGGCGGCGCCGCCTTCTTCAACGACCTAGCCCGGGAACTGCTGGCCTTCCTGCTGGTACCGCTGTTCATCCGTCGCGCCATGCCGCTGGCGATCGGCTATGCCGGCGCGACATCGATGGATGTGAGCCTGCCGGTGATCCAGCAGTACGGTGGCATCACCTGCGTGCCTCTGGCGATCGTCAGCGGGTTCCTGCTGTCACTGCTCTCCCCACCGCTGATCCTGCTGTTGCTATCGTTTACCTGAGCCAAGGCTCGCTGGCCTCGCCGGGCGCCCAGGCTTATCGACGACTGGCTGGAAGCCGCCAAGGATGCGATAGCAAGCCCTGGCTCCCCATGCGCGATCTTATAGAAGTTGCCGACCGTACCGACCAGAGACTTCAGTGCCTGGCTAGTATCGGCACCTTGATCCGGTCTTTTGGCACTCGCTTGCGAGACGGCGCGTAGCCACGGATAGAGTTCGTGGACGAAGCCTGAGTCGGCACTGACTAACAAACCAGCCCTGCCCTAACACAAAAGTCCATGGCCAAGGCCATGGGCTTTTGTGTGTTGGTGATGCGATCGACCTAGGCCGCCTCGGTGTGCACTCGCTGCCGCAAGGCAAGCGCACACCTCTCGCGATCTTCCTTGGCCAGGCTCTTGAGCGGAATCTTGAGCTTGCCTTCACCGGCACTGTCTTTGCGGTAGTAAAGTACACACTCTCGCGGGGTCGCTTCGACGCGCGCCAACTGGTCGAGCGCAAGGGTCGTACGCGGACGGATTATCGCCAGCTTGACCGAGACATACTCCTCCGTAAGCCGGATGACCGGATTGAACTGGAACCAGAGCCCAGCCACGATCAGGACGCAAGCGATGAGGATGGGCGCCCCCGGAAAAACCGGCGAACTGGGGATCGCCAGCAGCGACGCGAGCAATAACCCACCCCCGCCGCACAGCGCGATAAGTGAGGATATCTTGGCGTAAAAAGCCTGATCTGAACGCTCTTGAACCGCCATAGAAAACCATCCCTTTAACGTCGGACAGAATAGTGTCAGCTTATGGTTCATCGTCACACATCAGCACCGGAACCAAAGGGTCAGTTGGAACGGCGAATAGAACCATCGCCGACCTGAACGTTGTGCTCTTTCTGCCATTTCTTGGACTGACGAAGAGCTTCGTCGATCTGCTCTTGGGTCATTTTTTTTGAAACCCTCTGCTTACCTTTTATTCCAGCCGTGCCATAAAGATCATAATACTTATAAGCCTCAATTAAATCAACTTCGGTACCAATACCCTTCTCGTAACTTTCAGCAAGCGCGCGGAAGCCAACCATGTTGTCATCTTCAAATCTATTAAAGACTGCTTTTTTGAGCCACCAAAAAGACTTCTCTTCATCTTTCTTAACTTGTTTGCCTTTTGCATACATATCAGACAATTGGCCTGCAGACTCTCTATCACCTGCATTACCGGCCTTACTTAGCCAACACACACCCTTATCAATATCATATGGATAAAGCCCCTGCCACTTTTTACCAACGTAAGCCATTCCTAGCATACGTTGCGCAAGTATATAACCGTCCGCTGCGGACTCACTTGCCAACTCCCTAGATTTTCCAGATCCCTACTCACACAAATGCCATTGTAATACATAGTAGAAAGTGTATACGCAGCATCGGAAACGCCGTTTTGCCATGCGCTCTGCAAGGAAGAAACTGCTTTACGACAGTTTTTTTCAACGCGAAACTCTGGCGCCCCCTTTATATAAAAAAGGCCCATCAGATACTGCTGGAGGCCTAAGTCTTGAGGCGAAATTTCTTCCAAAACCTTATCTGGGAGATTGGCTATTGCATTACTCAAAGCCTTTCCTGTTGGATCTTGAAAAAGAACCTCTCCCCAAGACACCCCAGGCACAAACAACGCTAAAACAATGACAAAAGCTTTCATATCGAAGCATCACCCCCAACTTTAGAATCTTCAAACTCCAACGTTAAAACATCGCCTTTTGACGTACGAGTGTCGGATGCACGGAATCTAACAATAAGGTCTACCGAGCTACCTAGTTCCTCCTTTCGATATACATTTGACCACTTCGACATGTAAACCTTGTCCTGCAAATCAAATCCTGGCTGACTTTCATTTCCTTGAGTGGCTGCATACCCAGCGCCATCAGCGACAGTCAAGGTTTCACTGCCACGTTTTTTTGATAATCCCACTCAAACAAAGTGCTTGCATTCTGACTTTTCGGCACCAACTGAACTGTCAAGTCAATCACATCCTGCTTTGGAATTTTTAAAACCATTTCAATTACAACAAGATCCTTGACACGCTCTTCCTCTGCTCGCCGAGCGTCTTTATCTGAACTGACGCTTAAATAACCACCGGCATGACGTCCCGTCCCCATGTAATTTACCGGATTAGGTTTAGCAGGCTCCCACGATAGCTCCACCACCACGCCCTGAAACACCATCTCCAGCGAAC